>NZ_JAQYXB010000624.1:0-99389 GCF_036322405.1 Streptomyces sp. SP17BM10
AATAAAACGCACACGCCGAATACGCACCAGGCCGCGACAAGACAAGACGCGACCCGGCCCGAGCTGGGAAGTGGTGTTTCAGAGGATTGGCCGCCCCGGGACCGTCCGCGCCGATGCGTGTCCGGTGCTCCCTGCCAGGCAACTCGGAGAACTCTACGCGTGCCCGGCCCCCGATGCAAACGAAGTGCACGGAAGGGTGAAGCGGATGCGACGGAGCGCCGAACAACTGGGCGCCGAAGAAGAGCCGGCCGGGCCCTGGGGGGAAGGGCCCGGCCGGCTGTCCTGCGGAGCGGAGGCTCAGCTGTTGGTGGGGAAGCCGAGGTTGATGCCGCCGTGCGACGGGTCGAGCCAGCGCTGGGTGACGGCCTTGCCCCGGGTGAAGAACTGGACGCCGTCCGCGCCGTACGCGTGGGTGTCACCGAACAGGGAGGCCTTCCAGCCACCGAAGGAGTAGTAGGCGACGGGGACCGGGATCGGCACGTTGATGCCGACCATGCCGACCTCCACCTCGTACTGGAAGCGCCGGGCCGCGCCGCCGTCGTTGGTGAAGATGGCGGTGCCGTTGCCGTACGGGTTGGCGTTGATCAGGGCGACGCCCTCCTCGTAGGAGGACACGCGGACGACGGAGAGGATCGGGCCGAAGATCTCGTCGTTGTAGACGGACATGCCGGGCTGCACGCGGTCGAACAGCGTGGGCCCGAGCCAGAAGCCGTCCGCCGTCGGGGCGCCGTTCTCGTCCTCGGCGGTGATCGGGTGCTTCCGGCCGTCCACCGTGAGCTCGGCGCCGTCGGCGAGGCCGGACTCGACGTAGGAGGTGACCTTGTCCCGGTGGACGCCGGTGACCAGCGGGCCCATCTCGGAGTCGCCGTTGCAGCCGGGGCCGACCCTGAGCCGGGCCATCCGCTGCTTGATCTTGTCGACCAGCTCGTCACCGACCGGGTCGACCGCGACCAGGACGGAGACGGCCATGCAGCGCTCGCCGGCCGCGCCGAACCCTGCGTTGACGGCGGCGTCGGCGGCGAGGTCGAGGTCCGCGTCCGGCAGCACCAGCATGTGGTTCTTGGCTCCGCCGAGGGCCTGCACGCGCTTGCCGTAGCGGGTGCCGGTCTCGTAGACGTAGCGGGCGATCGGGGTGGAGCCGACGAAGCTGACGGACTTGATGTCCGGGTGCTCCAGCAGGCGGTCGACGGCCACCTTGTCGCCGTGCACGACGTTGAAGACGCCGTCCGGCAGCCCGGCTTCCTTCCACAGCTCCGCGAGGAAGTTCGCGGCGGACGGGTCCTTCTCGGACGGCTTCACCACCACGGTGTTGCCGGCCGCGATGGCGAGCGGGAAGAACCACATCGGCACCATGGCCGGGAAGTTGAACGGCGAGATGATCGCGACCGGGCCGAGCGGCTGGCGGATCGAGTAGACGTCGATGCCGGTGGACGCCTGCTCGGTGAAGCCGCCCTTGAGCAGCTGCGGGATGCCGCACGCGTACTCCACGACCTCCAGGCCGCGGGCGATCTCGCCGAGCGCGTCGGAGTGGACCTTGCCGTGCTCGGACACGATGATCCGGGCCAGCTCGTCGCGGCGGGCGTTGAGCAGCTCGCGGAAGGCGAAGAGCACCGTGGTGCGCTTGGCGATCGAGGCGGTGCGCCAGTCCGCGAAGGCCGAGGCCGCGGCGGCCACGGCCTGGTCGACCTCGGCGATCCCGGCGAAGTCGACCTGGCCGGTGACCTGGCCGGTGGCCGGGTCGAAGAGGTCGCCGCGGCGGGGGGCCGCGCCGGCGGTGGCGACGGGCTCGCCGCCGATCCAGTGGGTGATGTGCTTGCTCAAGGTCCGTCTGCCTCCGAAGTCCCGGGCGGCGTCCTGCCGCCGGTCCCTTGTCTGGCGCCGCCCGCGAGTGGGCTGGGCGACGGGAATCACGGGGCTACCGCGCTCGTCACCCAGTCTGGTGGCCGCCGGGCCCGGCCTCAACGAACAGGCTGACGGGGATCCGGGATTCAGCCTTACAGGTCGTCCGGTCGCTGGGCCGGACGGGGGAACCGGTCGGTGCGCGGAAGCGCTCAGCCCTCGTCGTCGGGCAGGTCGTCCAGGTCCGCGGTGTCGACCAGCTCCGGGTCCTCCAGGTACGGGTCGTGCAGCCCGTCCGCGGCCTCCTGCGTCTCCAGCAGGTCCAGCCGCAGGTCCTGCGCCCACTCCAGTGCCCACCGCTTCAGCCCGGGCACCGCGTCGACGGCGTAGCCCCGGGCGCGGAACCGGCCGTCCGCCGCCTCGGCCAGCGTCTCCAGCCGCTCGGCGAGCGCGGTCGGCTGGAAGTCGTTGTCCAGCGCGCTCGCCAGCGCCACCAGTTCGCCTGGGCGGTAGTTGGCGGTGAGGGCGTGGACGTCGATCAGGTCGCGCGGCATGCCCCGGTCGACGAGAAGCGCGGTGGTCAGCGCCGCTGCGTCCTCCAGGGCGACGACCGGCAGGACCACCGGCACCGGCACGTCCAGCGACGGGGACGCACCCGGCTCCCCCTCCGCACCCGGCCCGAGCACCAGCCGCACCGCCCGGTGCGCGAGCGGCTCCTTGCGCAGCTCGACCGAGTGGATCCGCCCGCCGAGCCCGAGCCGGACGGCGAGCTGTTCGAGCCGCGGTGTGCCGGGCCGCTCGGTGGCCTCGCCGCCCGCCGCCCGGTAGGCGGCGGCGAGCACCGCGGCCACCTCCGGCAGCCCGGCCCCGCCGCGTTCCGTGCCGTCGGTCACCAGGGTGAGCCCGTCCTGGTCGCAGGCCGCCACGCCGTGGGCGCGCAGCGCGTGACCGCCGGCCAGCGCGAGCCCGTACCGGTCGCACAGGGGCGCGGCCAGTTCGGCGAGCCGCAGCTGGGCCGGGCCCGGTCGGAGGACGGGATCGAGCGCGTCCGGGGCGGTGGTCACGCCTCCAGTCTGCCGCGACCGCCCCTCGCCCGCGCCACCTGCCGGGGCGCGGGGCCGGCCGGGCGGCGCCCGTCACCAGTCGCTGAGCCCCGCGGCGGCCTCGTGGAGGGCCAGCTCCAGCAGCACCGGGTCGTTGAGCCGTCCGGACCCGTCGGGCGGGACCAGCCAACGCACCCCCCGGCTCCTGCGCTCGGGGTGCGGGACGACGATCCAGGTGCCCTCCCCCGCGCACCGCACGCCGGTGCCGACCCAGCGCGCTGCGGTACCGACCGGGACGAGGAAGCTGACGTGCTCGTCCCCGAAGTCGGCGAGGGCCGGCCCGCAGAGGCCGCCGTCGAGGATGTCCAGGGCCGGGCGCCCGAGCCGGGCCGGGACGGACAGGACGTCCCAGCGGCGGCCGGCGGGCAGCAGCATCAGGCCCAGTCCGGTGCGCTCCCATTGCGCCCGGAAGCCCGCCGGGTCGGGTGCCGCCTGGGCGAGCCAGTGCAGTCCGGTGGTGCTTTCCATGTCTGTCCCCGCTTCGTGGCGCTCGTGCTGTCCAGGGCACGGCGGGGATACCGAGACCCGCCGCCACCAAGGAGAGGTGGACGGCGGGTCTCTCTTACACCGACTCGGACGGAAATCCGTGGATGTCGGCTCCGAGCGGGGTCAGCTGTCGAAACCGAGCCCCAGTCGGTCCAGCGTGCGCAGCCACAGGTCGCGGTGGCCGCCGTTGCGGTCCGCGCGCTGCAAGGAGCGGGTGGTGATCTCGATGCCGGCCCAGCGGACCGGTTCGGGCGGGAACGGCAGCGGCTTGCGGCGCACCATCTCCAGGGAGGTGCGCTCGGTGCGCTCGCCCGCGAGCAGGTCGAGCATCACCTCGGCGCCGAAGCGGGTGGCCCCGACGCCGAGGCCGGTGTAGCCGGCCGCGTAGGCGACCCGGCCGCCGTACGCGGTGTCGAAGAACGCCGAGAACCGGCTGCAGGTGTCGATGGCGCCGCCCCACGCGTTCGTGAAGCGCAGGCCCTCCAGCTGCGGGAAGCAGCGGAAGAAGTTGTGCGCCAGGGTCCGGAAGGTCTCCGGCCGCTGGTCGTACTCGTGCCGGACGCGTCCGCCGTAGTGGTAGACCGCGTCGTAGCCGCCCCACAGGATGCGGTTGTCGGCTGAGAGCCGGAAGTAGTGGAACTTGTTGGCGCTGTCGCTGAGCCCCTGCCGCCCGCGCCAGCCGATCGCGGCGAGCTGCTCCGCGCTGAGCGGCTCGGTCATCAGCGCGTAGTCGTACACCGGGACGACGTACGGGCGCACCCGCTTGACCAGCGACGGGAAGACGTTGGTGCCGAGGGCGACCCGCCGGGCGAACACCCGGCCGTACGGCGTGCGGACGGCCGTGCCGCTGCCGTACTGGCGCAGGTCGGTGGCCCGGGTGTGCTCGAAGATCCGCACGCCCTGGCCGAGGCAGGCCTCCTTGAGGCCCCACGCGAGCTTGGCGGGGTGGACCATGGCCACGCCCTCGCGGTCCCAGAGCCCGCCGAGGAAGGTCGGCGAGTCGACCTCGGTGCGCAGCTCGTCGGCGTCGAGGACGGTGAGGTCGATGCCGTGGGCACGCACGGCCTCGGCGATCTCGTGCAGTTCCTCGACCTGGTGGGGCTGGGTGGCGATGTCGATCTCGCCGGTGCGCTCCCACTCGGCGTCGATGCCGTAGCGCTTGAGGGTGTCCTCGATGCCGTCGAGGTTGGCGGCGCCGAGGCGTTCCAGCTGCGCGAGTTCGGCGGGCCAGCGCTGCAGGCCGTTGCCGAAGCCGTGGGTGAGGCTGGCCGCGCAGAACCCGCCGTTGCGCCCGGACGCGGCCCACCCGACCTCGTGTCCCTCGACCAGGACGACGTCCAGCGAGGGGTCGCGCTCCTTGGCGATGAGCGCGGTCCACAGGCCGGAGTAGCCGCCCCCGACGACCAGCAGGTCGCACACGGTGTCGCCGACCAGGGCGGGCTGCGCCGCGGGCCGGCCGGGGTCCTCCAGCCAGAAGGGGGTGGGCCTGGCGTCACTGAGTGCGCGGGCGGAGTCCATGCATTATCAGCCACTTTCTACGGATAGGTGATGGTTTGACGGGCCACCGCTGTCCGAACCCACGTCAGCGGTGGCCCTCCCCGCGTCAGGCGGTGGCCTTCCGGCGGTTGCCGAGCCACTGCCCGCCGACGGTCAGTGCGACGGCGGCGATGAACATCGCGGTGCCGATGACGTTCACCTGCACCGGGATGCCGCGCTGCGAGGCGCCCCAGACGAACATCGGGAAGGTGACCGTGGTCGGGCCCGAGTTGAACTGGGTGATGATGAAGTCGTCGAAGGAGAGCGCGAAGCTGAGCAGCGCGCCGGCCGCGATGCCGGGGGCGGCCAGTGGCAGCGTGACCCGCAGGAAGGTCTGGACGGGGGTCGCGTACAGGTCCTGGGCGGCCTGTTCGAGCCGTGGGTCCATGCTCATCACGCGCGCCTTGACCGCCGTCACCACGAAGCTGAGGCAGAACATGACGTGCGCGATGAGGATCGTGGTGAAGCCGAAAGGGATCCGCATGTTGAGGAACAGCGTGCCGAGCGAGGCGGCCATGACGACCTCGGGCATGGCCATCGGCAGGAAGATCATCGCCGTGGTGGCGGCGCGGCCGCGGAAGCGGTAGCGGGCCAGGGCGAAGGCGACCATCGTGCCGAGGACGGTCGCGCCGACGGTGGCGAGCACCGCGATCCGCAGGCTGAGCGAGAGCGACTGGCACATGTCGGCCACGCCGCAGGGGTTCGTCCAGGCGTCGGTGGAGAACTCGTTCCACTCGTAGTTGAACTTGCCCGCCGGCTTGTTGAACGAGAAGGCGAGCACCACGAGGTTGGGCAGCACCAGGTAGGCGAGCGCCGCCAGCCCGGCCAGCACGACCAGGTGGGCGCGGATCCACGTGAAGATGCGGGACATCAGACCAGCTCCTCCGTCCCGGCCTTGCGCATGTAGACCGTCACCATGACCAGGATCAGGGCCATCAGGATGAAGCTCAGCGCGGCGGCCGTCGGGTAGTCGAGCACGTTCAGGAACTGCTTCTGGATGCCGTTGCCGACCATCTGCTCGCTCGGCGAGCCCAGCAGCTGCGCGTTGATGTAGTCGCCGGACGCCGGGATGAACGTGAGCAGCGTGCCCGCGACGACGCCGGGCAGCGAGATCGGGAAGGTCACCTTGCGGAAGGTGGTGAACGGCCGGGCGTAGAGGTCGCCGGCGGCCTCGTGCAGGCGCGGGTCGATCCGCTCCAGCGAGGTGTACAGCGGGAGGATCATGAACGGCAGGAAGTTGTAGGTCAGGCCGCAGACCACGGCGAGCGGCGTGGCGAGCACGCGGTCGCCGGAGGTGAGCCCGAGCGCGTTGGTGACGTCCAGGACGTGCAGCGCGTTGAGCGCGCCGACGACCGGGCCGCCGTCGGAGAGGATCGTCTTCCAGGCGAGCGTGCGGATCAGGAAGCTGGTGAAGAACGGCGCGATCACCAGGATCAGGATGACGTTGCGCCAGCGCCTGCTCGCCTTGAACGCGATCGTGTAGGCGAGCGGGTAGCCGATGACCAGGCAGAGCACGGTGGCGACGGCGGCGTAGGAGAACGAGCGGACGAAGTGCCACTTGTACTCGACCAGGGCGTCCCAGTAGGTCGAGACGTGCCAGGTGACCTTGAAGCCCTCTTCGAGCGAGCCGGTCTGCAGCGAGGTGGACGCCTGGTACAGCATCGGCACGGCGAAGAAGACGACCAGCCAGGCGATGCCGGGCAGCAGCAGCCAGTACGGGGTGAGCTTGCGCTTCGGCTTCGGTCCGGGGTCCTTCAGCGGGATCGCGGCGGCCGGGGTGGTGGCGGTCACGCGGCCTCCTCCGCGGTGCCCGCGTCGATCGCCTGCGCGGCGTCCAGGGCGAAGGAGTGGGCCGGGTTCCAGTGCAGGACGACGGGGGCGCCGGGGACGATCCGGGCGTCGCGCTCCATGTTCTGCTCGAAGACCGTCACCTCCTGGCCGCCGTCGGTGCGCACGACGTACTGGGTGGAAACGCCGATGAAGCTGGAGTCGAGGACGGTGCCGGCCAGCCGGTTGCGGCCGTCGGCGACCTCGGCCGAGCCGTGCTCGATGGTGATCTTCTCCGGCCGGACGCCCAGGTGGACCTGCCGGGCCGCGGTGGAGCAGCGCGCCTTCGGCACGGCGAGCCGGGCGCCGGCGACGGTGAGCAGCAGGTCGTCGCCGTCGCCGCCGGTCACCTCGGCGGGCAGCAGGTTGGACTGTCCGAGGAAGTTGGCCACGAACGTGGTGGCGGGGTTCTCGTACAGGTCGGCGGGGGCGCCGAGCTGCTCCACCCGGCCGCCGTTCATCACCGCGATGGTGTCGGCCATCGTCATGGCCTCCTCCTGGTCGTGGGTGACGTGGACGAAGGTGATGCCGACCTCGGTCTGGATCCGCTTGAGCTCCAGCTGCATCTGGCGGCGGAGCTTGAGGTCGAGGGCGCCGAGCGGCTCGTCGAGGAGCAGCACCTGCGGGTGGTTGATCAGGGCGCGGGCGACGGCGACGCGCTGCTGCTGGCCGCCGGAGAGCTGGTGCGGCTTGCGCCGCGCGTACGGGCCGAGTTCGACGAGTTCGAGCATCTCCTCGACCTGCTTCTTCACGTCCTTCTTCCCGCGGCGGCGCAGGCCGAAGGCGACGTTCTCGAAGATGTCGAGGTGCGGGAAGAGCGCGTAGCTCTGGAAGACCGTGTTGACCGGCCGCTTGTACGGGGGCAGGGCCGTGACGTCCTGGCCGCCGATCAGGACGGTGCCGCTGGTGGGCTCCTCCAGCCCGGCGATCATGCGCAGGGTGGTGGTCTTGCCGCAGCCGGAGGCGCCGAGCAGGGCGAAGAAGGAGCCCTGGGGCACGGTCAGGTCGAGCGGGTGGACGGCGGTGAAGGAGCCGTAGGTCTTGCCGATGCCGGTGAGGCGGACGTCGCCGCCGGCCGCGTCGCGCTGCTGGTCTGTCATCTGGGGTGTCTTCCTGGTTTCTGCGGTCTCGGCCGGGGGCTGGTCAGGCACCGATGAGCTTGGAGAACTTCTCCTCGAAGTCGCTCTCCTCGCCCTCGGTGAGGGTGCGGAACACGTGCGCCTTCGTCGCCATCTCGGGGGTGGGGACGACCAGCGGGTTGGCCGCGGTGTCCGGGGCGAGCGTGGCGAGCTCGTCCTTCATCCCGGTGACGGCCGAGACGTAGCCGATGCCCGCGACCAACTGCGCCGCGATCTTGGGCTGATAGTAGAAGTCGATCAGCTTTTCCGCGTTCGCCTTGTGCCGCGCCTTCGCCGGGACCAGCAGGTTGTCGGTCGAGGCGACGTAGCCCTTCTCGGGGATGACGAACTCGATGTCCGGGTTGTCGGCGCGGAGTTGGATCAGGTCGCCGCCCCACGCGACGCACGCGGCGATGTCGCCGGAGGAGAGCTCCTGGCCGTAGTCGTTGCCGGTGAAGCGGCGGATCTGCTTGTCGTCGACGCCCTTCTGCAGCCGGGCGATGGCGGCGGCGTAGTCGTCGGCGGTGAACTTCGCCGGGTCCTTGCCCATGTCGAGCAGGACCATCCCGATCGTGTCGCGCATCTCGGAGAGGAAGGTCACCCGGCCCTTGAGTTCGGGGTCGGCGAGCAGTTGGGAGACGCTCGTGACCTCCTTCCCCTTGGTGGCCTTCTTGTTGTAGGCGACGACGACCTGGATGCCGGCCCACGGGTAGGTGTAGAGCCGCCCCGGGTCCCAGTCGGGGGCGCGGAAGCGCGCCTCGACGTTGGTGATGGCCGTGGTGACGTTGGCCGGGTCCAGCTTCTGCGCCCAGCCGAGCCGGATCAGCCGGCCGCACATCCAGTCGGTGAGCACCACCAGGTCGCGGCCGGTGTCCTGGCCGGACGCCAGCTGCGGCTTGACCTTGCCGAAGAACTCGACGTTGTCGTTGACGTCCTCGGTGTACTTGACGGTGATCCCGGTGGCCGCGGTGAAGGCGTCCAGGGTGCCGTGCTTCTGCTTGTCCTTCTCGTCGGTGTCCACGTACAGCGGCCAGTTGGAGAAGGCGACCTCCTTCTCGCCGGCCGAGTGGTCCTCGGCCGCGTTGGCGCTCGAGTCGCCGCTCACCCGGGGCGCCGCCGGGATGCCGCAGGCGGCCAGGGCGCCGGTCCCGGCCGTCAGCGCGGCGGCGCGCAGCAGGGTGCGGCGGCCGATCGCGGCCCTGCCGCTGGTCAGGCTGCGTTCCCAGGCCCTTCGGACCGGTTCGGGCAGACCGTCGGTGAGCTCGTTGAACGCCATGGAACGGGCCTCCTGGGGGAAGTCGGGGGTGTGGGGGGGCACCCGCCGGCCGGGGGTCATCTGTCGCCGAAGACGGTGCGGTGCCAGTCCTTGCGGGCCACCGCGGTGGTGTCGAACATGACGTGCTTGACCTGCGTGTACTCGTCCAGCGAGTACTGGGACATGTCCTTGCCGTAGCCGGAGGCCTTGTAGCCGCCGTGCGGCATCTCGCTGATGATCGGGATGTGGTCGTTGACCCACACGCACCCGGCGGCGATCTCCCGGGTGGCGCGCAGAGAGCGGTGGACGTTGGTGGTCCAGGCGGAGGCGGCCAGGCCGTAGGGGGTGTCGTTGGCCAGCCGCAGGCCCTCGTCGTCGGTGTCGAAGGGCAGCACGACGAGCACCGGGCCGAAGACCTCGCCCTGGACGACCTCGCTGTCCTGGGCGGCGTCCGCGATCAGGGTCGGCGGGTAGTAGGCGCCGCGGGTGAGGTCGGTGCCGTCGTGGCCCTTCGCGGGGATGCGGCCGCCGGTGACGACGGTGGCGTACGCGCGGGCGCGCTCCACGAAGCCGGCCACGCGGTCCCGGTGGGTGTACGAGACCAGCGGGCCGAGGTCCGTGCGGGGGTCCAGCGGGTCGCCGACGCGGACGGCGGCGTACAGCTCGGCGACGCCGGCCACGAACGCGTCGTACAGGGGGCGCTGGACGTACGCGCGGGTGGCGGCGGTGCAGTCCTGGCCGCCGTTGATCAGCGACGCGGCAACCGCGCCGTGCACGGCGGCATCGAGGTCGGCGTCGTCGAAGACCACGAACGGTGCCTTGCCGCCGAGTTCGAGGTGGGTGCGCTTGACGCCCGCGACGGCGAGTTCGGCGACCCTGCGCCCGACCGCGGTGGAGCCGGTGAAGGACACCATCGCGACGTCCGGGTGGGCGACGAGGTGCTCGCCGGCCGTGCGCCCGGCGCCGGTGACGACGTTGACGACGCCGTCGGGGATGCCGGCCTCGGTGCACGCCTTCGCGAACATCAGCGAGGTCAGCGGCGTCAGTTCGGCCGGCTTGAGCACGATCGTGTTGCCGGCCGCGATCGCCGGAAGGACCTTCCAGGCCGCCATCTGCAGCGGGTAGTTCCACGGCGAGATCGAGCCGACCACGCCGACCGGCTCGCGCCGCACGTACGAGGTGTGGTCGCCGGAGTACTCGCCGGCCGCCTTGCCCTCCAGGTTGCGCGCGGCCCCGGCGAAGAAGGCGGCGTTGTCGACGGTGCCGGGCACGTCGAACTCGGTGGCCAGCCGGACGGGCTTGCCGGTCTGCGCGGTCTCCACCCGGGCGAGGTCGTCGCCGGCCCGGGTGAGGACGGCGGCCAGCCGGGTCAGCGCCTCGGAGCGGGCGCCGGGGGTCGCGGCGGCCCAGCCGGGCAGGGCGGCCCGGGCGGCGGCCACGGCCGTGTCGACGTCCGCGGTGGTGGCCAGGGCGACCTGTTCGACCACGCTGCCGTCCGCGGGGTTGACGACCTGGAAAGGCTCGCCGTTCCCCGGGCGCTGGCGGCCCGCGATGTACTGCGCGCCGGCGCCGAAGTCGGTCAGGTCCATCTGGTTCCTCCAAGGTGGTGCCGGTGGTACGACCGCATGCGGCGCGGCGCGCCGTCGCGGTGGGGGAACCCGGTCCGTCGATCACGGTGGTCACGCGATCCTGGCGGTCCCACGGGGTTCCGACGGGGGATTCCGGCGCCGCGTGGGGTGGTCGCGACGGATTCCGGCCCGGGATTCGTTTTTCGCCACGGCCGACCCGCTGACCATGCCGGTTGGCGCGTCGGCGTGACAAGGCTCACTCCGGCAGTCTCGACACGAAGCGCCTTACAAGGTGCAAGGGTTCGCGCAGGGCAACAGGTCGTCGCCACGATGGATGATTTACCTGACACTCTGGATTCCCGAGCGGCCCCTGAAGGGCCGGACAGCCCGGCTGGAGGCCCCGCGATGCTCCCCACCGTCGCCCGCGTGCTCGACCTGGAGGTGATGCGGCGCGGACTGCCCCAGGTCGTCGCCGGCGCCGACCACCTGGAGCGGCCGGTCCGCTGGGTCCACGTCAGCGAACTGCCGGACGTCGCCGGGATGCTGCGCGGCGGCGAGCTGGTGCTCACCACCGGCATCGCACTGCCCGAGGACCGCGAAGGTCTCGCCCGCTACGTCCGCGAGCTGGCCGAGGTCGGCGTCGCCGGACTGGTCATCGAGTTCGGCCGGCGCTACTTCGACACGCTCCCCCGCGCCCTGGTGCACGCCGCCGAGCAACGCGGCCTGCCACTGGTCGCGCTGCGCCGCGAGCTGCGCTTCGTCGCCGTCACCGAGGCCGTCCACGCCCTGGTCGTCAACGCCCAGCTCGACCAGCTGCGCGCCTCCGAGGCCGTCCACCAGGTGTTCAACGAACTGGTCGTCGAGGGCGCCGAGCCCCCCGAGGTCATCCGCCAGGTGGCCCGGATCGCCGGCGCGCCCGTCGTCCTGGAGAACCTCGCCCACCAGGTGCTGGCGCACGACGCCGCCGCCCGCCCGGAGGCCGAGCTGCTGGAGGACTGGGAGCGCCGCTCACGCGGGGTCCGCCCGCCCGGCCGCACCGGCCACGACCCGCGCAGCGGCTGGCTGGTGACGACGGTCGGCGCCCGCGGCCAGGACTGGGGCCGACTGGTGCTCGTCCAGGAACCCGGCGAACTGCCCGCCGGCGAGGCGCACCCGCACGCCATGCTGCTGGAGCGCGGCGCCTCCGCCCTCGCGCTCAACCGGCTGGTGGTCCGCGACCGGGAGAGCCTGGAGCGGCAGACCCACCGCACCCTGCTGTCCGGCATCCTCACCCACGCGCTGACCGTCTCCGAGGCGGCCCTGCGCGCCCAGGCGCTCGGCGTCCCGCTGGAGGGCCGCCGGCTGGTCGGCGTCGTGCTGCGCCAACGGCGCGGGCCGATCCCGGCCGCCCTGGAGGCGCAGGCCCGGCTGCGCGACTTCACCGAGCTCGCCGCCGGCGCCGTCCGGGCCTGCCGGCTGTCCGCCCTGGTCGGCGCGCTGGACGACGAGGGCGTCGGCGTCCTGATCGCGCTCGGCGCGCAGCAGGACGAGCACGCCGCGCTGGACTCCTTCTCGGCCACGCTGCGCCGGATGGCGGCGGAGGCCTCGCGCGACGCCTCCCCAGGGCCGGGACCGGTGGTCGCGGTCGGCTCCTCGGTCGGCTCGGTCCGCGACGCCCGGCGCACCCTGCTGGAGGCCACCCAGGTCGCCGACGCGGCCCTGCACGACGCGCCCGGCGCCCGGGCGTCGTCCTACTACCGGCTGCCCGACGTGCGCCTGCGCGGCCTTCTGCACCTCCTGCGCGACGACGCCCGCCTGCAGACCTACGTCGAGCGCGAACTGGGCCCGCTGCTCGCCCACGACGCCGAGCACAACGGCCAGTTGGTGCGGATGCTGCGGATCTACCTGGAGCAGGGCCGGAACAAGTCCGCCGCGGCCGACGCCGCGCACCTGTCCCGGCCGTCCTTCTACGACCGCCTGCACAAGGTCGAGCGGATCCTCGGCGTCGACCTCGACCAGGTGGAGTCCTGCCTCTCCCTGCACGTGGCGCTGCTCGCCCTCGACGCCGTCCGCCGATAGGCGGCGGTCACACCCCGGTGATGCGCCCCCAGACCTTGTGCAGCGCGGGCCGCTCGGCCGAGGTGACGTCGCGCATGGTGCGCAGCCGGGCGCGCATCTCCTCCGTGGGGAAGACGAGCGGGTTCTCCGCCAGCTCGGCCTTGTCCTTGTCGCCGCTCGCCGCGAGGACCTCGCGCGCGGCCGGCACCGGGCAGATGTACTGGACGGCGGCGGCGAGTTCGGCGGCCACCTCCGGCTGGTAGTAGTAGTCGATCAGCAGCTCGGCGTTGCGCTTGTGCTCGGCCCGGTTGGGGATCATCAGGCTCTCCGCCCACAGCTCGGCGCCCTCCTCCGGCACGAGGAACGCGATGTCCGGGTTCTGGGCGGTGAGCTGGACGGCGTCGCCGGAGTACGCCTGGCAGGCGAGCGCGGCACCGGAGGCGAGGTCGCTGGTGTAGTCGTTGCCGGTGAAGCGGCGGACGTGGCCGTTGTCGACCATCTTCTGGACGAGGTCCATCGCGCGGTGCGCGTCGTCGTCGGTGAACCGGGAGACGTCGGCGCCCTGGGAGAGCATCAGCAGCCCGAGCGCCTCGTCCAGCCCGGCGAACAGCGTCACCCGGCCCTTCAGGTCGGGCGCCCACAGGTCCGCGGTCGACCTGAGCTCCCGGCCGAGCGCCTTGCGGTTGTACGCGATGCCGGTGATCCCGGACTGCCACGGCACGCTGTGCCGGCGCCCGGGGTCGAAGGCCGGCTGGGCGAGCTGCGGGTCCAGGTTGGCCGTGACGTTGGGCAGGTTGGCCCGGTCCATGGCCTGCACCCAGCCGAGCGAGACGTACCGTCCGGCCATCCAGTCGCTGATCACCATGAGGTCCCGGCCGGGGTCGGCGCCCTCGGTGAGCACCGGGCTGATCTTGCCGAAGAACTCGTCGTTGTCGTTGATGTCCTCGGTGTAGGTGACCGCGATCCCGGTCTTCTCGGTGAAGGCGTCGAGCGTCGGCCGCCGGCCCTGGTCGTCGACGTCGATGTACTGCGTCCAGTTGGAGAACGCCATCCGCCGCTCGCGCTCCGAGCGGTCCGGCGCCGAGCGGCGGTCCTCGGCCACGTACGCGGACGGGATGCCGCAACCGCTCAGCGCGCCGGCGCCGAGCAGCGCGGCCCCGCCGCCGAGCACCGAACGTCGGCGCAGCGCACGGGAGTTCAACGGACGGCGGAGCGTGGTGGTGCTGGGCATGGTGGGGCCTCCGGAGCGTGGGACGGCCCCGGGCGCACCGAGGCGCCCGGGGCCGTCCGATTCGTTACGTCAGACAGTGTGCGCGTCGGCGAGCGACAGCACCTCGTCGAGCACCGCAAGGCCGGACTTGGCCTCCTCCTCCGTCACGGTGCACGGGGGGACGACGTGGAAGCGGTTCATGTTGACGAACGGCCAGAGCCCGCGCTGCTTGCAGGCGGCGGCCAGCTCGCCCATCGGCGCGTTGGCGGGGCCGGCGGCGTTGTAGGGCACCAGCGGTTCGCGGGTCTCGCGGTTCTTGACCAGGTCGAGCGCCCAGAACACGCCGAGGCCGCGCACCTCGCCGATCGAGGGGTGCCGCTCGGCCAGCGCGCGCAGACCGGGGCCGAGCACGGTCTCGCCGATGTGCTTGGCGTGCTCGACGATGCGCTCCTCGGCCATCGCGTTGATGGTCGCGACGGCGGAGGCGCAGGCCAGCGGGTGGCCGGAGTAGGTGAGCCCGCCGGGGAAGGGCCGCTCGTCGAAGTCGGCGGCGATCGCGGCGCTGATCGCCACGCCGCCGAGCGGCACGTAGCCGGAGTTGACGCCCTTGGCGAAGGTCAACAGGTCCGGGATGACGCCCCAGTGGTCGGCGGCGAACCACTCGCCGGTCCGGCCGAAGCCTGCCATCACCTCGTCGAGGATGAACACGATCCCGTAGCGGTCGCAGATCTCCCGCACCCCGGCGAGGTAGCCCGGCGGCGGGATCAGGATGCCCGCCGTGCCGACCACGGTCTCCAGGATGACGGCCGCGACCGTGCCCGGCCCCTCGAACGCGATCACCTGCTCCAGGTGCTCCAGCGCGCGCTCGCACTCCTGCGCCTCGGTCTCGGCGTGGAAGTTGGAGCGGTAGGCGTACGGGCCCCAGAAGTGCACGACGCCGGAGACGCCGGTGTCGTTGGCCCAGCGGCGCGGGTCGCCGGTGAGGGCGATCGCGTTGGCGGTGGCGCCGTGGTACGAGCGGTAGGTGGAGAGCACCTTCTGCCGGCCGGTGTGCAGCCGGGCGAGCCGGATGGCGTTCTCGTTGGCCTCGGCGCCGCCGTTGGTGAAGAAGATCTTGTCCAGGTCGCCGGGGGTGCGCTCGGCGATCAGCCGGGCGGCCTCGCTGCGCGGCTCGACCGCGAAGCCGGGAGCGATCGTGCAGAGCTTCGCCGCCTGCTCCTGGATCGCGGCGACCACCTTCGGGTGCTGGTGCCCGATGTTGGTGTTCACCAGCTGCGAGGAGAAGTCGAGGTAGCGGTTCCCGTCGTAGTCCCAGAAGTAGGAGCCCTCGGCGCCGGCCACCGCGAGGGGGTCGATCAGCGCCTGGGCGGACCACGAGTGGAAGACGTGCGCGCGGTCGGCGGCCTTGACGACCTGGCCTGCGGCTGAGTCAGCGGTGGGGATGCTCATGCGGTAAGGCTAGGGAGTCCGGTGACCGAAGTGCAGTTCCATCTTGTCAGCCGGTCACGCGAACGGCCGACAGGGTGCAAAGACACGGGCCCGGGTCGAAGGGACCCGGGCCCATTGTCGGTTTACACAACTGATCAGTAGCTCGTCAGATCGCGGTCATACAGCGCCCGACTGTCATGACCCGCTAGATCGCGGTCATACAGCGCC
The DNA here is from genome assembly GCF_036322405.1 of Streptomyces sp. SP17BM10. Lineage (NCBI taxonomy): Bacteria > Bacillati > Actinomycetota > Actinomycetes > Kitasatosporales > Streptomycetaceae > Streptomyces > Streptomyces sp. SP17BM10. Next base: position 15,636 of record NZ_JAQYXB010000624.1, read on the forward strand.
CGACTGTCATGACCCGCTAGATCGCGGTCATGACGTGCTTCACCCGCGTGTAGTCCTCGAACCCGTAGGCCGAGAGGTCCTTGCCGTAGCCGGACTTCTTGAAGCCGCCGTGCGGCATCTCGGCGACCAGCGGGATGTGGGTGTTGATCCACACGCAGCCGAAGTCCAGGCGGCGCGACATCCGCATGGCGCGGGCGTGGTCCTTGGTCCACACCGAGGAGGCCAGCGCGAACTCGACGCCGTTGGCGTAGTCGACGGCCTGGTCCTCGTCGGTGAACCGCTGCACGGTGATGACCGGGCCGAAAACCTCGTTCTGGATGATCTCGTCGTCCTGCTTGAGGCCGGAGACCACGGTCGGGGCGTAGAAGTAGCCCTGCTCGCCGACCCGGTGGCCACCGGTCTCGACCTTGGCGTGGGCGGGCAGCCGCTCGATGAAGCCGGCCACCTGCTTCAGCTGGTTGGCGTTGTTCAGCGGGCCGTACAGCACGTCCTCGTCGTCCACGCCACCGGTCTTGGTCTCGGCCGCGGCCTTGGCCAGCGCCTCGACGAAGGCGTCGTGGATCGAGTCGTGCACCAGCACGCGGGTGGCGGCGGTGCAGTCCTGGCCGGCGTTGAAGAAGCCCGCCACCGAGATGCCCTCGACGGCCTCGGCGATGTCGGCGTCCTCGAACACCACGACCGGGGCCTTGCCGCCCAGCTCCAGGTGCACGCGCTTGACGTCCTTGGAGGCGGACTCGGCGACCTGGATGCCGGCCCGGACGGAGCCGGTGATGGAGGCCATCGCCGGGGTGCGGTGCTCGACCATCAGCTTGCCGGTCTCGCGGTCGCCGCAGATGACGTTGAAGACGCCGGCCGGCAGCTCCAGGTCCTTGAGGATGCCGCCGATGATCTCGGCCAGCAGCACGGTGGAGGCCGGGGTGGTGTCCGAGGGCTTCAGCACGACGGTGTTGCCCGCGGCGATCGCCGGGGCGAACTTCCACACGGCCATCATCATCGGGTAGTTCCACGGCGCGACCTGGGCGCAGACGCCGACCGGCTCGCGGCGGATGATCGAGGTCATCCCGTCCATGTACTCACCGGCGGCCTTGCCCTCCAGAAGGCGGGCGGCGCCGGCGAAGAAGCGGATCTGGTCCACCATCGGGCCGATCTCCTCGGAGAGGGTCAGCGCGCGGGGCTTGCCGGTGTTGCGCACCTCGGCGTCGACGATCTCGTCGGCGCGCGCCTCGACGGCGTCGGCGATCTTCAGGAGCAGCTTCTGGCGGGTGCTCGGGGTGGCATCGCGCCAGATCGGGAAGGCGGCGGCGGCCGAGGCCATCGCGGCGTCGACGTCCGCGGCACCGGACAGCGGGGACGTCGCGTAGACCTCGCCGGTGGTCGGGTCGACGATGTCGAGCGTGCGGCCGTCGGCCGCGTCGACGAACTCACCGTTGATGTAGTTGCGCAGCGTGCGAAGGTCGCTCACGGGGTCTCTCCTCGGTCTGGTCCTGCGGCGTTGCAGAGTCCGGCGCCATGGTACGTCCGCGGCCGCGGCGTACGAAGGGTGCCGAGTGGCCGGGCCCGGGCGGCCGCGGTCCACTGGTGGGGGAACGCGCGCTGCGCTGCGTCGCCGCGCGCGTACCGTGCCAGGGTAGCCGGAAGACGGATGGGATCGACAGCCCCGAAGCAGTCAGGCGATGAAATCCGTACGCGATTTCGGAGATCGCGACGAAATCAGCAGCTTCCACGGTTGCGAACACGGGAACGATCAGGCACAGTTGCGGCGTGGCCAACCGCGACCGGAACGCCAGCGTTCCCCTCGACGCCGCCTCCAAGGCGATCATCGAGCAGCTCCAGGAGGACGGGCGCCGCCCGTACGCCGCCATCGGCAAGGCCGTCGGCCTGTCCGAGGCGGCCGTGCGCCAGCGCGTCCAGAAGCTGCTCGACCAGGGCGTGATGCAGATCGTCGCCGTCACCGACCCGCTCACCGTCGGCTTCACCCGCCAGGCGATGGTCGGGATCCGGGTCGAGGGCGACATCGAACCCGTCGCCGACGCACTGGCCGCCCTCGACGAGGTCGACTACGTCGTCTGCACCGCCGGCTCGTTCGACCTCCTGGCCGAACTGGTCTGCGAGGACGACGAGCACCTGCTCGAAATGATCAACAAGCGCATCCGCGCGCTTCCCGGCGTGCGGAGCACCGAGAGCTTCGTTTACCTGAAGCTCCGGAAACAGACCTACACCTGGGGCACCCGATGACAGCCGACCCGGCCCAGAAGGACCTTTCCAAGACCGCCTACGACCACCTGTGGATGCACTTCACCCGCATGTCGTCGTACGAGAACTCCCCCGTGCCGACCATCGTCAAGGGCGAGGGCACGTACATCTGGGACGACAAGGGCCGGAAGTACATCGACGGCCTCGCCGGCCTGTTCGTCGTGCAGGCCGGTCACGGCCGCACCGAGCTCGCCGAGGTGGCCGCCAAGCAGGCCAAGGAACTCGCGTTCTTCCCGATCTGGAGCTACGCGCACCCCAAGGCCGTCGAGCTGGCCGAGCGCCTCGCCAACTACGCCCCGGGCGACCTGAACAAGGTCTTCTTCTCCACCGGCGGCGGCGAGGCCGTCGAGACCGCGTGGAAGCTCGCCAAGCAGTACTTCAAGCTGATCGGCAAGCCGACCAAGTACAAGGTCATCTCCCGCGCGATCGCCTACCACGGCACCCCGCAGGGCGCCCTGTCGATCACCGGCCTGCCGGGCCTGAAGGCCCCGTTCGAGCCGCTGGTGCCGGGCACCCACAAGGCCCCGAACACCAACATCTACCGCGCCCCGCACTACCTCGAGGGCCCCGACGGCACCGTCGACCCCGAGGCGTACGGCCGCTGGTGCGCCGACCAGGTCGAGGAGGCCATCCTCTTCGAGGGCCCCGAGACCGTCGCCGCGGTGTTCGTCGAGCCGGTGCAGAACGCCGGTGGCTGCTTCCCGCCGCCGCCCGGCTACTTCCAGCGCCTGCGCGAGATCTGCGACCGCCACGACGTGCTGCTGGTCTCGGACGAGGTCATCTGCGCCTTCGGCCGCCTCGGCACCATGTTCGGCGCCGACAAGTTCGGCTACGTGCCGGACATGATCACCTGCGCCAAGGGCATGACCTCGGGCTACTCCCCGATCGGCGCGACGATCATCTCCGACCGCATCGCCGAGCCGTTCTACAAGGGCGACAACACCTTCCTGCACGGCTACACCTTCGCCGGCCACCCGGTGTCCTCCGCCGTGGCGCTGGCCAACCTCGACATCTTCGAGCGCGAGGGCCTGAACCAGCACGTGCTCGACAACGAGTCGCGCTTCCTCGCCACCCTGAGCAAGCTGCGCGACCTGCCGATCGTCGGCGACGTCCGCGGCAACGGGTACTTCTACGGCATCGAGCTCGTCAAGGACAAGGTCACCAAGGAGTCCTTCAACGACGAGGAGACCGAGCGCGTGCTCTACGGCTTCCTCTCGAAGGCGCTCTTCGACAACGGCCTGTACTGCCGCGCCGACGACCGTGGCGACCCGGTCGTCCAGCTGGCCCCGCCGCTGATCTCCGACCAGTCGACCTTCGACGAGATCGAGCAGATCCTGCGGACCAGCCTCACCGACGCGTGGGCGAAGCTCTGATCGTCTGATCCCCTTTCCCACCCTCCGCCGAAGGGCGGCCCCGCTCCCCGCGGGGCCGCCCTTCGGCGCGTACGGCTGTCGACCCGGTCGATTCCGGTCGGCGTTCACACCCAACCATGCCTGATTGCGGGTGATATGCCCGCGATGGACCAGTGTGCCGCAACCGCACGGGGTCCCGGTCGTTCTAATCTGACGACTGTCATATCCCTGCGGCCATCCAGGATGGAACCTCATGTCAGCGGCACCGCCTGACAACGACGTGCTGTGGGCCCGGGGGATCGTCAAGTCCCATCACGGCACCCCCGCCCTGCGCGGCATCTCGATCGGCGTCCGCGAGGGCGAGGTCCTCGCCGTCACCGGACCCCGCGGCTCCGGCAAGAGCACCCTGCTCGGCTGTCTCTCCGCCCTCCTCCCGGTCGACCAGGGCGAGGTCTGGTTCAACAGCTCCCCCGTGCACACCCTCACCCGGGCCGGACGCGAACGGCTGCGCCGCGACCGCTTCGGCTTCGTCGGCTCCGAACCCCACCTGGTGCCCGAACTGACCGCCCGGGAGAACGTCGCCCTGCCGCTCCTGCTCGCCGGCGCCGGCAACAAGGCCGCCTACACGGCCGCCGACGAGTGGCTGGAACGCCTCGACGTCGGCGACATCGCCCGGCACCGCCCCGACCGGCTGCTGCAGAGCCAGCGCCAGCGGATCGCCGTCGCCCGCGCGCTCGCCCCGCTGCCGCCCGTCGTCTTCGCCGACGACCCCACCGCGCCGCTGCACCGCGAGGCCGCCGACCAGGTCCTGCGGATACTGACCAGCGCGGCCCGCTCCCACCAGCTCACCCTCGTCCTGGCCACGCACGACCCGGAGCTCGTCCGGTTCGCGGACCGCGCCGTCGCCCTCGTCGACGGACGGCTCACCGCCCCCGCCTCCCCCGTCCCGCGCGGCGCCGCCGCACCGGGCACCACCGGCGCCTCGGCCGTCTCGGCCACCCGCCGCTGACGACGAGCCGCTGAAAGAGTCGACGTGTTCTATCTCCGCCTGGCCCGGGGCTACCGGGTGCCCGACCTCGGTCGCTGGCTGCTCACCGCCCTCGCCTCCGCCGTGGTGTCCGCCTTCCTGCTGCGCGCCCTCGGCCGGGCCATGAGCGACAGGCCCGGTGACGCCGACGCCCTCGTGCGGCTGCTGTGGTGCCTGCCCCCGCTGGCCGCCGTCGCCTGGTTCGCCGCCGTCGCCGCCCGCGCGGTGCCCGCCCAGCGGCCCGAACGGATCACCGGCCTCACCGCCGCCGGGGCCGGCTCCGGCCGGATCCGCGGCCTGATCGCCGGCGAGGTCGCCCTCGCCTGCACCCTCGGCAGCGTGCTCACCCTGCTCGTCTTCCTGGTCCTGCGCAACGACATCGCCGGGCCCTCGCTCGCCCCCGACCTCGGCATGGGCGTGCCGCTGCCGGCCGCCGCCCCGGTCGCCCTGCTCGCGCTCGTGCCGATCACGGCCGGCATCGCCGCAGCGTTCGCGGTGCCGTTCGCCGAGACCCTGCCCGGCGGACGCCGCACCACCCCCACCGGCTTCGGGCCGCTGCGGATCGCCGTGCCGATCGGCCTGGCCGTGGTCGGCCTCGCCCTCGAACTGGTCGCCCTGCGGCCCGGCGCCCCCGCCGACGGCCGCCCGGTCCACCTGCCCGCCGGGCTCGGCAGCACCAGCGTCGCCGCACTCGGCGGCTGGGCCGCGAGCGCCCTCGGCCTCGCCCTGATCACCGGCCCGCTGCTCGCCTGGACCGGCCGTCTGCTCGCCCTCGGCCGGCCCACCCCGCTGCGCCTGCTGGCCGGCCGCGGACTCACCGCCCAGGCTCGCCGCCTCGGCGCGCCGCTGGCCGTGCTCACCCTCGTCGTCGCGATGGTGCTCACCACCGTCCGCTACTGGATCGGCACCCCCGGCAGCGCCGACGCCCTGCCCGCCGTCGAGGCCTGCCTGGTCCTCGGCTGCGCGGCCGCGGCCGTCGCCGCCCGCCTCGCCGAGGTCCGCACCGACCGCCGGGACGTCACCGACGCGCTGCTGCGCCTCGGCGCCTCACCCCGGCTGCTGTTCGGCGCGGTCGCCCTGCGCACGCTGGCGGTCGGCACGGCGCTGCTGGTCACCGGCGGGGCGACGGCCGCACTGGCCGCCGCCGGACTGCGCTAGTCGGTCCTCAGCCGGCGGCCGCGAGCTGGCCGCAGGCGCCGTCGATCTCCTGGCCGCGGGTGTCGCGGACGGTCGTCGGCACGCCGTGCGCCTGGAGCCGGCGGACGAACTCGCGCTCGTCCTCGGGCCGGGAGGCGGTCCACTTCGAACCCGGCGTCGGGTTGAGCGGGATCAGGTTGACGTGCACCCGGTTGTTCTTGATCAGCCGGCCGAGCAGGTCCGCCCGCCACGCCTGGTCGTTGATGTCCTTGATCAGCGCGTACTCGATGGAGACCCGGCGGCCGGACTTCTCCGCGTAGTTCCACGCCGCGTCCAGCACCTCGGCGACCTTCCACCGGGTGTTCACCGGCACCAGCTCGTCGCGCAGCTCGTCGTCCGGGGCGTGCAGCGACAGCGCGAGGCGGCAGCTGAGGCCCTCGTCGGCGAAGCGGTTCATCGCCGGGACGAGGCCGACCGTGGAGACCGTGATGCCGCGCTGGGACAGGCCGAAGCCGTCCGGCGCCGGGTCGGTCAGCCGTCGGATCGCGGCCAGCACCCGGTTGTAGTTGGCGAGCGGCTCGCCCATGCCCATGAAGACGACGTTGGACAGCCGCGCCTCGCTGCCGGGACCGCTCCCGTCCTCGGCGGACGAACCCCCGCGCGCCCCGAACTCGCCGGCCCTGAGCGCGCGCATCCCGGCGGCGATCTGCTCGACGATCTCGGCGGTGGACAGATTGCGGGTCAGACCGGCCTGGCCGGTCGCGCAGAACGGGCAGTTCATGCCGCAGCCGGCCTGCGAGCTGATGCACATGGTGACCCGGTCGGGGTAGCGCATCAGGACGGACTCGACGAGCGTGCCGTCGAACAGCTTCCACAGCGTCTTGCGGGTCGCGTCGTCGTCGCAGGAGACGTGCCGGACCACCGACATCAGGTCCGGCAGCAGGCTCCCGGTGAGCTTCTCCCGGCTGGCGGCGGGGATGTCCGTCCAGCCCGCCGGGTCGTTCGACAGCCGGCCGAAGTAGTGGTTCGAGAGCTGCTTGGCGCGGAACGGCTGCTCGCCCAGCTCGGCGACGGCCTCCTTGCGCTCGGTGGGGCTCAGGTCGGCGAGGTGTCGCGGGGGCTTGGCGCCGCGCGGCGCGACAAAGGTGAGTTCTCCGGGCTTAGGCATGGTTGTTCCAGTGTCGCAGACGCTCGAGGCCCCGGACGTCGGGACGTCCGGGGCCCTCGGGTGCGTGCGTGCGGGCTAGCTGCCGACGAAGGCGGCGAGCAGCAGCCAGACCACCGGGGCGGTCGGCAGGAGCGAGTCCAGCCGGTCCATGATCCCGCCGTGGCCGGGCAGCAGCGTGCCCATGTCCTTGATGCCGAGGTCGCGCTTGATCATCGACTCGCCCAGGTCGCCCAGGGTCGCCGTGACGGCCGCGCAGCCGCCCAGGATCAGGCCCTGCCACCAACTGCCGCCGTCGATGATCAGCTGCATCAGCAGGGCGCCGGCCAGCATCGACAGGCCGATGCCGCCCGCCAGGCCCTCCCTGGTCTTGCCCGGGCTGATGGTCGGGGCCAGCTTGTTCTTCCCGAACTTGTAGCCCACCGCGTAGGCGCCGGTGTCGCTGCAGATCGTGACGATCAGGAAGAGCACGATCCGCTGGGGGCCGTCATCGGCCGCCAGCATCATCGCCACGAAGGTCGCGAGGAACGGCACGTAGAAGGCGGTGAAGACGCCCGCCGTTATGTCCCGCAGGTAGTTGTCCGGCGGCTCGGCCATCCGCCAGACCATCACCGCGAGACCGGTCAGCGCGAGCGAGGCCGCGGCCCACTGGACCCCGGCCCAGTAGCCGGTGGCGATCATGGCGATGCCGCCCGCGACCAGCGGGACCAGCGGCGCCTTGATCTGCTTGCGCTCGGACAGCCGGCTCGTCAGCTCCCAGACGCCGACCGACGCCGCGGCCATCACGACGACCAGGAACAGCGCCTTCACCACGAACAGCGAGGCGATGATCACCGCGCCGAGACCGACCCCGACCCCTATCGCGGCCTGGAGGTTACGGCCGCCGCGCTGCTTGCGGGGCTGGGGATGCGGCTCGGGCTGGGCCACGGGCGTCTCCTGCCCTGGGTGGGACGACGGCACGAAGGGGGGCTGCCCGGCCGCCGGGTGGCTCGACGGAGGCGCGGGGTGCACCGGAGCCCCCGGGTACGGCGCGCCGCCGTGACCGGGGGCGGGGGCGACGTCATCGGTTATCGCGCGCAGCACGACGGTCTCCGACGCGCCCGGCACCGCCGCACCGGGATGCTCGTCCCGGAACAGCGGACCGCTCAGCCGGCCCGCCTCCCGAACCTGGCCGGCGTCCTGGTGGGCCGCCGGGTCCGCTCCGGCCGACGGGCCCGCGGACGGAGCGCCGGGCAGGCCGGGGCCGACGGGCGGGACCGGATCGGCCGGCACGGGAGGCATGACCTGAGTCTCCTCCGCGTCGGGGCCCCAGTACACCGGAGGCTGCGGCGCGTGACCCGTTCGGTCGCCCTGGTCACCCGGGACGGCGCCGGGTGCGCCCTGGGCGGCCGGCGGGCCGGCCGCGGCGGGGTCGCGGTGGCCCGGCGCCGAGGGAGCACCGTGCACCGGCGCCGCGGGATCGGCGTACCCCGGCGCCGCGTGCGACGGCTGCCGGGGGGCCTGCGGCTGCGGCGCCGGGCGGTAGGGCTGGAACTGCTGGTCGGATGGGCCCCAGTAGCCAGGGGCGTCAGGGGCGTCGTTCATCAGACTTCGAGCAGCTCGGCTTCCTTGTGCTTGAGCAGCTCGTCGACCTGGGCCACGTACTTGGCCGTGGTGTCGTCGAGCTCCTTCTCCGCGCGGCGGCCCTCGTCCTCGCCGACCTCGCCGTCCTTGACCAGCTTGTCGATGCCGTCCTTGGCCTTGCGGCGCACGGAACGGATCGAGACCTTGGCGTCCTCGCCCTTGGTGCGGGCGATCTTGATGAACTCCCGGCGGCGCTCCTCGGTGAGCTCGGGCAGCACCACCCGGATGATGGAGCCGTCGTTCGAGGGGTTGACGCCCAGGTCGGAGTCGCGGATGGCCTGCTCGATGGCCTTCAGCGCGGTCTTGTCGAACGGCGAGACGACCGCCATCCGGGGCTCCGGCACCGAGAACGAGGCCAGCTGGTTGATGGGGGTCACGGCGCCGTAGTACTCGGCGACGATCTTGGCGAACATCGCCGGGTGGGCCCGGCCGGTGCGGATGGCCGCGAGGTCGTCCTTGGCGACGAGGACGGCCTTCTCCATCTTCTCCTCGGCCTCGAGGAGGGTCTCTTCGATCACTGTGGTCTCCCTGTCCGGTTCATCTGCTGTTGTCCCGACCGGTGCCGGCGCGGCGCCCGGTCACGGCGCCGACGCCGTCCCGTACGGCTGGTTGCTGCTCAGGCCCGGACGGAATCCTGGCTGATGAGTGTGCCGATCTTCTCACTCTTCACCGCGCGCGCGATATTGCCCTCCGCGAGCAGCTCGAACACCAGCATCGGGAGGTTGTTGTCCTTGCACAGCGTGATGGCGGTGAGGTCGGCGACCTTGAGGTCGCGGGCGATGACCTCGGAGTACTCAAGAGCGTCGAACTTGACCGCGTCCGGGTTGGTACGCGGGTCCGAGTCGTAGACGCCGTCCACGCCGTTCTTGCCCATCAGCAGGACGTCCGCGTGGATCTCCAGTGCACGCTGGACGGCCGTGGTGTCGGTGGAGAAGTACGGCATGCCCATACCGGCGCCGAAGATCACCACGCGGCCCTTCTCCAGGTGCCGGACGGCCCGCAGCGGCAGGTACGGCTCGGCGACCTGGCCCATCGTGATCGCGGTCTGGACGCGGGTCTCGATGCCCTCCTTCACCAGGAAGTCCTGGAGCGCGAGGCAGTTCATCACCGTGCCGAGCATGCCCATGTAGTCGGACCGGGCCCGGTCCATGCCGCGGACCTGCAGCTCCGCGCCGCGGAAGAAGTTGCCGCCGCCGATGACCACGGCGACCTCGGTGCCGGCGCGCACGACCGTGGCGATCTCCCGGGCGATCGCGTGCACGACGTCCGGGTCGACGCCGAGCCCGCCGCCACCGGCGAAGGCTTCACCGGACAGCTTCAGCAGCACCCGGCGGCGCGAGCCGTCCCTGGGGTCCTGCGCGGTCTCCTGCGTCTCCTGCATGGGACTTCTCCTTCTGCACCTACTTGGTTCACAGACGCGGGTGTGCGGGTGCCCGGTCTGCGCGTACACGCGAGGAGGCCACTGCCGCGGGAACCGGTTCGGTGTCCTGCACGGCAATGGCCTCCTCGTCGTTCATGGTGCCGACGCGGCCCGCCCGTGGCGGTTTTCGCTGGGTGAGCCCGTTCGGCGTTCCTCCCGCCCGGGTCAGCGGGCGGGGGCGATTCCCAGCGTAAGCGCGCCGGGGACCAGGGGGAACGTGGCTCAGGCGCCGACGCGGAAGCGGGCGAAGCGCTTGAGGGCGACGCCGTTCTCCTCGAGGACCTTGGCGACGGACTTCTTGTTGTCCTTCGCGAAGGCCTGCTCCAGGACGGAGTTCTCCTTCACGAAGCCGGTGACGCGACCCTCGACGATCTTCGGCAGGGCGGCCTCCGGCTTGCCCTCCTCGCGAGCGGTGGCCTCGGCGACGCGGCGCTCGTTCTCGATGTCCTCGGCCGGGATGTCCTCGCGGGACAGGTACTTCGGCGCGAAGGCGGCGATGTGCTGCGCGACGTCCTTGGCGACCTCGGCGTTCTCCTTGTCCAGCTCGACCAGGACGCCGACGGCCGGCGGCAGGTCGGGGCTGGTCTTGTGGAGGTAGACCGCGACGAAGCCGTCACCGTCGAACTGGGCGAAGCGACGGAAGACGATCTTCTCGCCCAGGGTCGCGTTGGCCTCGTCGACGAACTGCTGGACGGTCTTGCCGGCCTCGATCTCGGAAGCCAGCGCGGCGTCCAGGTCGGCCGGGGCGGTCTTGGCCACGTGGGCGGCGATCGCGTCGGCGACCTTGACGAAGTTGTCACCCTTGGCGACGAAGTCGGTCTCGCAGTTGAGCTCGACCAGCACGCCGGACTTCTTGTCCTCGGCGATCAGCGCGGCGACGGCGCCGTTGGAGGCGTCACGGCCCTCGCGCTTGGCGACGCCCTTCTGGCCCTTGATGCGCAGGAGCTCGACGGCCTTCTCGACGTTGCCCTCGGCCTCGTCCAGGGCCTTCTTGCAGTCCATCATGCCGGCGCCGGTGAGCTCACGGAGCTTCTTGACGTCCGCGGCGGTGAAGTTCGCCATGGTGTGAATCTCTTCTCGCGTCTCGCGTGTCTGCGTGGGGATGTGCCGGGACCGTCGTCCGGTCCCGGCACGGGAGAGAGGGGCACCTACCGGTGTCGTACCGGCGGGTGCCCCTCACCCTTGGTACGTCAGGCCTGCTCGGCCGGAGCCTCGGCGGCCGGAGCCTCGGCGGCGGCGGGGGCCTCCTCGGCCTTCTTCTCGCCCTCGATGAGGTCCTTCTCCCAGTCGGCCAGCGGCTGGTCGGCACCCGGCTCGGCCTTGGCGTCGCCCTTGGCGACACCGGCGCGGGACTTGAGGCCCTCGGCGACGGCGTCGGCGATCACGCGGGTCAGCAGGGTGACGGAGCGGATCGCGTCGTCGTTGCCCGGGATCTTGTAGTCGACCTCGTCGGGGTCGCAGTTGGTGTCGAGGATGGCGACGACCGGGATGTTGAGCTTCCGGGCCTCGCCGACCGCGATGTGCTCCTTCTTGGTGTCCACGATCCACACGGCGCTGGGAACGCGCTGCATGTCACGGATACCGCCGAGGGTCTTCTCCAGCTTGTCGTGCTCGCGCTGGAGGACCAGGAGCTCCTTCTTGGTGAGGCCGGAGCCGGCCACGTCCGAGAAGTCCAGCTCGCCGAGCTCCTTGAGGCGCTGCAGACGCTTGTAGACGGTCGAGAAGTTGGTCAGCATGCCGCCGAGCCAGCGCTGGTTCACGTAGGGCATGCCCACGCGGGTGGCCTGCTCGGCGATGGCCTCCTGGGCCTGCTTCTTCGTGCCGACGAAGAGGACGCTGCCGCCGTGGGCAACGGTCTCCTTGATGAACTCGAAGGCGCGGTCGATGTAGTTCAGCGACTGCAGGAGGTCGATGATGTAGATGCCGTTGCGCTCGGTGATGATGAAGCGCTTCATCTTCGGGTTCCAGCGGCGGGTCTGGTGACCGAAGTGGACGCCGCTCTCCAGCAGCTCCCGCATCGTGACGACGGCCATAGCCGTTCTCCTCAGGTGTTACGGCCCGGCTGCCGCGCAGGTCGTCCCGGGGCTCGCGCGGTGGCGCTCCCCGTTCGGGTGACTGCGTGTACGGCCGGGTCAGGCTCGGTTTGTCCGTGACGGTCAGGTGACAGCCACGCCTGACGCCCCGAACGTGCCGAGCCGCTTGAACCCGCTCGGTCGGAGACCGGGACGGGCTCGGCGGACCGAGCGGCACTCGCACCTGGCGGGGGCCGCGGCAGAGCCGCTTCCGTCCACCGGTGGCGGGGCGTGCGAAGTCGACCCGGCGGACCGGGTCGCGTGTGAAGTGTACGGGAAGCGCCGAGTGGGGGGCGACTCCGCAGGTGGCGTAGGGGCGGCGGACGGGCGGCCGCTCAGTGGCAGGGGCGCCGCCGGCGCGGGTCGGAGCGCGGCCGCCGCGCTGGTGCTGGAAGGCGCTTGTACACCGGATGGCGGCGTTCGTACACCCGCCAGGGGGATACCGCACGTCCGCGGGGACGGTTTGTCCACAGGAATCCCTATAGGGGTGGTGCGGGCGCTTCGCGACCTGGACCCTCGGGCGCATGACTGCTCGCGGTGGGGTGCGGAGGGTGTCGTTCGTTCTGTTCGTGTCGTTCGTGCTGTCCGTGGTGCCGTGCGCTGTGGTGATGCTCGGGCCTCCCGCTGCGGCGGGGCAGTCGGGGCCGGGTGGCTCCGGAGCCGGCACCTCTGCCGGACCGGCGCCTGGACGGGCGTGGCCGGTGGGTGGACCCAGCGGGGTGGTCGGACGGTTCGTGGCACCGGCGAAACCGTGGTCCGCCGGGCACCGAGGGGTGGACCTGGCCGCTGCGCCAGGATCGGAGATCAGGGCCGCGGCCCCGGGAGTGGTCACGTTCTCCGGGCTGGTCGCCGGCCGCCCGGTGGTGACGGTGACGCACCCCGGCTCGGGGACTCCTGCCCTGCGGACCACCTATCTCCCCGTCACCGGCACCGTGCCCGTGGGCAGCACGGTCGGTGCCGGGCAGGTGCTCGGACGGCTCGCCCCTCTCGCCGGGGAGGGGCGGCACTGCGCCGGGCGGGATTGCCTGCACTGGGGGCTGCTGCGCGGCAGCCGCTACCTCGACCCGCTCGCCCTGTTCGGCGCGGGCGCGGCGCGACTGCTGCCGACGGGTTCGCGGGCGGGTGCGCCGATCGGTTCGCCTGCGGATATCGCGGCTCGACCGGGGCGAGCGGTCCCGGCTGGCGGTCCGGCCGCGCGAGCGCCTGCGGTTCAGCCGCGGGAGAGGCCGTGCAGGGCCATCGCGACGGCGGCATCGGCGACCTGCTCAGGGCCCTCGGCGAGGCCCGCGGGTACGGCGCCGGCCGCCGCCAGCTGCTCGCCGTGGCGGACGGCCGCCTCGACGATCCCCTGGAGCAGCGCCGCGGTGAGCCGCGGCTGGGTGTGGCCCAGCTCTTCCAGGGCCTGGGTGACCAGACCGACCAGCTTCCCGTGCGCCGCCCGGATCCGCTCGCGCGCGGCCTCGTCGAGCTCCAGCGCCGAGATCGCCACGACCGCCCGGTGGCGCGGATCGGCGGCGAGCGCCAGCTGGCCCCGCACGTAGGCCTCGATGCGGCCGGCCGCCGTGTCGCAGCTCTCCATGCCGGCCTCGATCTCGGCCGCCCAGAGCGGGAAGTCCACCTCGCACAGCGCCTCGACCACCGCGGCGCGGGAGCGGAAGTACTCGTAGACCGAGGAGCGCGCCAGCCCGGTCCGCACCGCGAGGGCGGGGAAGGTCAGCGCTTCCATGCCCCCCTCGGTGAGCAGGACGCGGGCAGCGTCGAGGAGAGCTGCCCGCTGCAGCTGGCGATGCTCGGCCACCGTGGCCGCTCGGATCTTCGGCACCCTCCCACTTTACGGAGACCTACACGCGGCCGATACGCCGCCGCGCAAACCGCAGGGGGCCCGGCCGGAACCGCACGCCCGAACGACCGGCGGCACGCACGACCGGATCACGCGACCCGTTGCCCGCTCTACCGGTGCACGCTCTACTGGTTGCCCGCTCTACCGGATGTCCGAGAGCTTGGCGCGAAGCTGCAGCACCGACTTGGTGTGGATCTGGCTCACCCGGCTCTCCGTCACCCCGAGGACCTGGCCGATCTCGGCGAGGGTCAGGCCCTCGTAGTAGTAGAGCGTCACCACTGTCTTCTCGCGCTCTGGAAGGGTGTTGACCGCCTGGGCGAGCAGCCTGCGCAGCTCACGGTCCTCGGCGACCTCGACGGGGTTGTCGGCGCCGTGGTCCTCCAGGGTGTCCATCAGGCTCAGCCGGTCGCCGCCCTCCCCCACGGGGTGCAACAGCTCGTCGAGCGCCACGACGTTGGCGAGCGACAACTGGCTGAAGATCGCGTGCAGGTCCTCGATCGCGATGCCCATCTCCGCCGCGACCTCGGGATCGTGCGGGGTCCGGCGCAGCCGGGCCTCCAGCGTCGCGTACGTCCGCTCGACCGCCTTGGCCTTCTGCCGCACCGAGCGCGGGATCCAGTCGAGCGCCCTCAGTTCGTCGATGATCGCGCCGCGGATGCGGCTGATCGCATAGGTCTCGAACTTGATGGCACGGTCGATGTCGAACTTCTCGATCGCGTCGATCAGCCCGAAGACCCCGGAGGAGACGAAGTCGGCCTGCTCGACGTTGGAGGGCAGACCGACCCCGACCCGGCCCGCCACGTACTTGACGAGCGGTGAGTAGTGCAGGATCAGCTGTTCCCGCAGCCTCGGATCGCCGGTTTCCTTGTAGGAGCGCCAGAGCTCCTCCAGCGCGCTGCGCGCAGGGCTGCCGACCTCCGGTCCGCGTCGAGGCGAAGGCGCCGACGGAATCGGGGACGGCGCCTGAGGCAGCGCCTGGACCGGGGGCGGAGCCTGGGTCGGAGCCTGGGTCGGCGGCAGTGCTGAAGGCGGGGGCGCCGGTGGGGGCACCGCCTCGGGCGCCTCCGTGGCGACGCTCGCCCCGGTCGGGCCGCCGGCGGGTGCCCCGATCCATGTGCCCGTACCGACCGCGACCTCGCCACCACCGGGGCCGGCGTCAGCCCCACCGACCGGGTCTGGACCAGCTGCGGCGAGCCCGACGGCATCGGGACCGTTCACGGCGGGACCGGCGGCCCCGATGTCGGCACCGCGGACGGTGTCGCTGCCGCCGACGGCGTCGGCGGGCTGGCCGGGCACCGACGCCGGCCGACCGCCCTGCCGCGACAGGCTCCCCATCGCCCCCGTCGCCTTGGGCGGGTACTCGGTCACGGGGCGCCGCTCGGTGCGCGGTCCTCCCGAGGACCGGGCGCCGCCGGTCACTCTGTGTCCGGGAATGTGTGTGGGCATGCGTTGGTCTGCGCCGTTCTGCCGAGTCATGTGCTGATAGGGAAGGCATGTGGAGCGTAGCGTGACCGACTCGCTGCAATGCGCTACCGCCACTCGGTCGTCCCCCGATCCGGTGGCGTTCTCATCACCGGATCCGGGCACCCGCAGTGGACGAACCGGTTCGGCAGGTCAACCCCCGGCTCTCCCGTCACTCCTTCTTGCAGCCCCCGTCAGTGCACCTGTTCGTCTCCTCCGCGATCACCTCCTCCGCACGATTCGCCAGTGGGCACCGTGCCGTTCCACGAAGCCGAGCGATCCCAACTCGTAGAGCCGCTGGAGCACTTCGTCCGGCGGCAGCCCAGACTGCCGGGCCAGCCACTCGACCGGCGCGCCCTCGGCCGCGGCCGGCACCGCCTCCAGCACCCGTGCCACCGGCGGCTCCAGCAGGTCCCGCGGCAGGACCGGTCCGGTCCGCGGCGGCGCGAGGTCGTCCCCGATCGCGCCGATCAATTCCGTCACCTCGGCCGCGTCGGTCACCAGCGTGGCGCCTCCGCTGCGGATCAGGGCGTGAACCCCTGCCGAGAGCTCGGAGGTGACCGGCCCGGCCACGCCCATGGTGTGCCGGTTGAGGTCCCGCGCCCGCCTGGCCGTGCTCAGGGCCCCACTGCGCACGGCCGCCTCCACCACCACGGTGCCCCGGGTCAGGGCCGCGATGACCCGGTTGCGCAACACGAAGCGGAAGCGGTTCGGGTGCTCCCCGGGCGCCAGTTCGCTGACCAACAGGCCCTGAGCCCCGATCCGTCGGATCAGTTCGGCATTGCCCTTGGGATAGGCGACGTCGACCCCGCAGGCGAGGACACCGACCGTCAGCCCGCCCACCGCCAGGGCTCCGCGATGGGCGGCGGCGTCGATACCGTAAGCAGCTCCGGACACCACCACCCAACCCCGCTCCGCGAGTTGGGCCGACAGCTCCCCCGCGACGTGCGCGCCGTACGCCGTGCAGGCCCGCGAACCCACCACCGCCACCGAGCGGAGGGCCAGCAGGCGCAGCGACCCGGTGCCGGTCGTCCAGAGCCCGACCGGCCGGCCGTCGCCCAGGTCGTCGAGCTGGCTGGGCCACTCCGTGTCCCCCGGAATGATGAAGCGTCCACCGGAGGCTCGTACGCGTTCCAGGTCCTCGGCCGGGTCCAGACCGGGGAGTCTGGCCTGGTAGCCCGCCAGGCGGGGCCCGTCGAGCCCGGGGTGGTCGGGCACGGCTCCCTCCCGGATCGCCCGGACCACGTCGGTGGCGGCGAGCTGGCGCAGCCACCGACCGACCACCGCGTCCCCTGGCTCGCTCAACCGATTGAGCAGCACCCGGGCGAGCCGCTCGGGCTCGGGCTGCACGGCCGTCGGCGGCTGCTGCTGAGGATCCGTCGTCATCCGGTTCATGCGTCACCGCCCGCCGGGTGGTCGTCCCGGGCTCCTGCGAACGGCCCCTGCCCCGGACCGCTCCGCTGGGCGGGGACGCCCCCGAGGCGCCCGAGGGCGCGTTCGGTGGGCGGAAAACCGTGCTCCGCGCCGGTGCGCAGGACCAGCGCCGTCCGCACGTCCCGCTGGTCCGGCCGGTCCCGGCCCGCGAGGTCCGCGACCGTCCAGGCGACCCGGAGCACCCGGTCCAGGCCCCGGGCGGTCAGCAGCCCTCGCTCCAACTGGCGTGCGGCGTCGTTCAGCGCGCCGGGCGCGAGCTGCCACCGCGTCCGCAGTTCATGCCCCGGGACCTCGGCGTTGACCCGCCAGGGCGTGCTGGCCAGCCGGGCGGTCGCCCGCTCCCGCGCGGCCAGCACCCGGGCCGCGATGATCTCGGTGGTCTCCGCCGTGGTGTCCCGCTCCATCAGCTCGACCCTGGTCACCGGGGCGACCTGGACCTGGAGGTCCACCCGATCGAGCAACGGCCCCGACAACCGCCCCTGGTAGCGGCTCACCATCGCCGGGGTGCACGCGCACCCCTCGCCCCGCCGCGAGTGGCGGCCGCACGGACAGGGATTGGCCGCCAGGCAGAGCAGGAACCGGGCCGGGAGCCGGAGCGATCCGGCCGAGCGCGCGATCACCACCTCGCCCGACTCCAACGGCTGCCGCAGCGCGTCGAGCACCCGGACGGGGAACTCCGGTGCCTCGTCCAGGAACAGGACGCCCCGGTGGGCCAGCGAGACCGCGCCCGGCCTGGGCAGGCCGCTGCCGCCGCCCACGATCGCCGGCATCGTGGTCGAGTGGTGCGGCGAGCAGTACGGGGCGCGGTCGATCAGCGGGCGGCCCGGCGGGAGCAGGCCCGCCACCGAGTGCACCGCGGTGACCTCCAGCGCCTCCTTCTGCGTGAGCGGCGGGAGCAGCGAGGGCAGCCGCTCGGCCAGCATCGTCTTGCCGGCCCCGGGCGGCCCCTTCAGGTACAGGTGGTGTCCCCCGGCGGCGGCGATCTCCAGGGCCCGCCGGGCCTCGTACTGGCCGGCCACGTCGGCCATGTCGAGGCGCGCGGCCTTGTCGTCGGACAGACCCCGCACACCCGCGGTCGGCAGCATGAGCCCGGCCATCAGGGGATCGGGACGGCCCGCGATCGGGTCGGGCGGCTCCTCCGGCTCGGGTGCGCCGGTGAGGACGGCGAGCAGCTGGCGCAGGCTGCGGACCCCGATCACCTTCACCCCGGGGACGAGAGAGGCCTCGGACGCCGTCTGCTCGGCGACGACGACCCGCTCGTACCCGGCGTCCGCGGCGGCCAGCACCGAGGGCAGCACTCCGCGGACGGGCCGCACCCGGCCGTCCAGCCCCAGTTCGCCGATGATCAGCAGGTCGGCGATGGTCGACGGGTCGAGGCGCTCGGCGGCGGCCAGCACGGCGCAGGCCACCGCGAGGTCGAAGCCGCTGCCGCTCTTGGGCACCGAGGCGGGGCTGAGGCCGACGGTCAGCTTGCGCTGCGGCCACGCCTCGCCGCTGTTCACGACGGCCGCGCGCACCCGGTCGCGGGCCTCGGACAGTGCCTTGTCGGGCAGGCCGACCAGGGTGAACGCGGCCACCCCGGGCTCCAGATCGGCCTGGACCTCGACGATCACCCCGTCGACGCCGACCAGCGCGACGGAACAGGTGCGGGCGAAGGCCATCTCAGACCACCCCCCGCAGGTGGTCCACCGAGGCGGCGCCCCGGGACCGGTTGATGACGGCGACCAGGTCGATCCGCACCCCGCCCGGCGGGGCGGGCGGCCACTGCGGATCCGCCGGGCCGGGGTCGTACCCGGGCCCGGCCAGCTGCGCGAAGTGCCCGGGCCAACGCTCGGCCAGCCACCGCTCGGCCAACCGCTGCAGCCGGGCCGCCTTGGCCTGGTCGATGGCCTCTGTCGGCTGCTGGAAGCCCCGCTCGGAGCGGGTCTTCACCTCGCAGACCGCCACGGTGTCGCCGTCGAGGGCGACGATGTCCAGCTCGCCCTCGGCGCAGCGCCAGTTGCGGTCCAGGATGCGGAGCCCGTCCTCCGCGAGGCGGCGGGCGGCGACCCGCTCGCCGTAGCGGCCGAGGCTGGTCTTGCTCGGCCTGTCCGGCCCGCCCTCGCGGGCCCGCCGGGTGATCGCGCCCTCCGCGGTCGGGTTCTGCACGGTCGTGTTCTGCACGGTGACCACCTCCGCCGTGGAGGTTGCACCGTCGCGCTCGACGCGAGCCGGTATTTCCCTTTTCCTGTGGACAACTCGCGCCTGTGGATAACTTCCGTCACCCGCAGGAGTGAGAATCCCCGATTGCGCGTAATTCCCCTGGACAACGCGGAACCGGGAGGTCCAACGTCAGTTCCCGAAGCCGGCGTCGTCCGAGGGCAGCTCCAGATCGCTCTTCGCGAGTTCCTCGATGTTCACGTCCTTGAAGGTCAGCACCCGGACCTTGCGGACGAACCGGGCCGGCCGGTACATGTCCCAGACCCACGCATCCGCCATCGACACCTCGAAGAAGACCTCGCCCTGGACCGAGTGCACCTGCAGCTCGTAGTCATTGGTGAGGTAGAAACGTCGCTCGGTCTCGATCACGTACTTGAACAGGCCGACGACGTCCCGGTACTCCCGGTAGAGCTTGAGCTCCATCTCGGTCTCGTACTTCTCGAGATCTTCGGCACTCATCCAGGCGTCCCCTCAACTTGTCACGTCCACCCATTGTGGACCACCGCACCCACGCTCAGAGCCGTACCGGAACGACCGGCGGGCCCTGTGCCAGCAGCCGCTCCAGGAAGTCGGCCAGTCCGGCCGGGTAGACCGTCTCGGCGGTCCGCCTCAGTTCCTCGAGCGTCCACCAGCGTGCCGCGAGCAACTCGGCGTGTTCCGCGTCGCCCATGCCCGAGTGGTCGAGGCCGGTGGCCTCGGTCCGGGCCAGGTGGAACCACTGCTCCTGCTCGTAGCGCTGTCCCCGGAAGGAGAACGACACCGTGCCGTACCCCACCAAGGGCCCCAGCTCCACGCCCCGCAAACCGGTTTCCTCCACGAGCTCCCGCGCGGCGGCGTCGCGCACGTCCTCCCCGGGCTCCAAACCGCCCCCCGGGGTGAACCACCAGGTCACGCCCGGCTCCGCCGGGTCCGCGCCCAGGAAGAGGAGGACGCGGTCCTGCCCGTCCAGCAGCAGGATCCGTGCCGCCTGGCGACGCCGCACCGTCATGGCAGCTCTTCACGCCCCTTCCTTCCGCGCCGGTGGTGATACCGATCCTGCCACCCGACGCGTCCATCCGGGGCGATGTTCGACAGAGCGGCCCGGCGGGCGGCGGACGCGCTCAGGATGCGCGCCCCCGGCGGAGCCGGCGGGCCAGGCCGGCCACGCCGCCCACCGCCGAGGTCACGACGATCAGCGCCGCACCGCCGACGGTGGCCACGGCCGCCGGGACCAGCGGACCGGGCTGAGCGGCCCGCGGACCGGCGAGGCCGTCGAACGCCGTGGTCCGGCTGAACCGCCCCATCCGGCCGAACGGCATCACGGTCGTCTCCACCCGGGCCTCGACGGCATCGGCCGCGACGGTCCCGCCGTCGACCGCCAGGTGGGTGCGGGAGTCGAGCGAGACCATCCGGTTGTCGCCGAGCAGGAAGAGCCGGCCCTGCGGCACCGTGACGCTGAAGGCCGCGCCCTGCGGCCCCTGCACCGCGAGGTAGGGCTCGGCGACCGGGGTGCCGTTCACGGTCAGCCCGCGGCCGTCCTCGGCGGAGGCCACGGTGTCTCCGCCCACCGCGACGACGCGCTTGACCATGAGCTCGCCGCCCCAGGCCTGGTCCCTGAAAACCACGACGTCCCCCCGGCCGACCGAGCCGCCGTCGGTCTTCCGGGCGAGCACCGTGTCCCCGACCTCGAGCGTGGGGGACATCGAGCCCGAGGGGATGTTGTAGGGCCGGTAACCGACCGCGATCACGGCGAAGCCGCCGACCAGCAGCACCAGCCCGAGTCCGATCAGGACGCCCTGGACCACGGCGGCCGCCCGGTGGCGCGACCGGGTGGGCGTCACCGGCCGGTCGGCGGTCTGTTCCACGACACTGCTCATCGACACCGTCCAGCTCTGACCTGCCGGAGCACGCCCCGGGTGCGCCGGAGGCACAGGCGGGGAACCCGACGGGCCGTGGCACGTCCGAGCAGATTACTCGTCGGTACCACGGCCCGCGCAAGAGCTGAAGAGGAGTTGCCGGAGCTCAGGAGTCCTTCCGGCGCTCCGACCGGTCCCGCACCCGGCGCACCAGCGGGAGCAGGGCCACCGCGCCCACCGCACCGGCCACCGGCGGCACCAGCGGCACGCCCGCCGCCAGGCCCTTCTGGTCGAAGGTGCTCGGCACCGGCAGCGTCGCCCAGCGGTCGATCGGCCAGGCCACCACGAAGGCGCGCCCGATCACGTCGTCCACCGGAACGGTCCCGCCGCCCGGCTGGTCCATGTGGAAGCGGGAGTCCAGCGAGTCGTCGCGGTGGTCGCCCATCACCCAGATCCGCCCCGACGGCACCTTCAGCGGTCCGAAGGTCCGGCTGCACGGATTGTTGCCCGGGAAGATGTACGGCTCGTTGAGCGCGACGCCGTTCACCTTGACCGGACCGCCGCTCTCGCACTCGACGGTGTCGCCGCCGACCGCGATGACGCGCTTGATCAGGTCCTTCTCGTTGGCTGAGGGCATCAGGCCGACGAAGCTGAGGACGTCCTGCACCCCCCGGAGGAAGGAGTTACTGCTCTGCTGGACGGGCTCGTCGTTCAGCCAGCCGCCCGGGTCGTGGAACACGACGACCTCGCCGCGCTCGGGCTCGGACCCGAACCAGGGGGTCAGCTTGTCCACCAGGACACGGTCACCGACCTGCAGCGTGTTCTGCATCGACTCCGACGGAATGGAGAACGCCTGGACGAAGAAGGTCTTGATCACCAGGGCCAGGACCAGGGCGATGCCGATCAGGATCGGCAGTTCCTTCCAGAAGGATCGCGGCTTCTTGTCCTTGCCGGACGCCTTGTCCTCCGACTCGTCCGCCGGTCCGGCACCGCCACGGAGCTCGCCCGGGGTACCGCCCGTCCCGTCGCCCGGCTCGTCGGCGGACTGGGCCGCCGCGTCCTCGACCGAGGCCGACGGCGCTGCGGACTCGGCGGACCGGTCCGCCCGGCTGCCGGAGCCCTCGGGCTCTCCGGCGCCTGAGCGGGCGCCGATCACCAAATCCCCCACAACGTCTCCTCCCTGCTGTGCGGACGCCCGTGCGCCCGCGCTCGGAGTGCCGCACAGCGGGCACCACGTTCACCACGACCATGAACGCCTCAGGGCTGCCCGCCACGGACGCCCCTGACACCAGCACGGTCTCGACGCTCAACCGGAACGTCCCGGCCGCGCCTGCACTTCTCTATCACTCCCAGGCATCCGGCTCGCGATCCCACGCGCGCGACCCGGTGGGTCGGCGGCCGGCGTGACCTACCGCAAAGGCCCGTCCGGCCTGCGAACGGCAAGCGGAAGGATGCCCAACACACCCATAACGAGCGGGGGTTCCATCGGAACCGGCCCAACGGGCACCGAATTCGGCGCCGTTCCGGCGGCCTGCGGAGCGCGCGCCAGGGAGGAGAGTGAACTCGGCTCGTCAAGTTGATGGAAGCGGTCCAGCGGCCAGGCGATCACGAAGGCCCGGCCGACCACGCCGCTCAGCGGAATCGTGCCCTGGCCCGGATTCCCCATGTGGAAGCGGGAGTCGGCGGACACGTCCCGGTGGTCGCCCATGACCCAGAGCCGACCCTGCGGCACCTTCACCTTGAAGGGCTGCCGGGACGGCGGGTTGCCGGGCGAGAGGTACGGCTCGTCCACCGGCGTGCCGTTGACGCTCAACCGCCCCTGCGCGTCGCAGCACTCCACCGTGTCCCCGCCGACGCCGATGACCCGCTTGATCAGATCCTGCTCGCTGTCCGACGGCAGCAGCCCTACGAAAGTGAGGACCTGCTTGGCCCCGCCCAGGATCGGACCGTCGTCCGACGGCTTGTGATCGTTCTCCAGCCAGCCGCCGGGGTCCTTGAACACCACGACGTCTCCGCGCGACGGCTCGTTGCCGAACCAGGGGGTGAACTTGTCCACCAGTACCCGGTCCCCGACCTGGATGGTCTGCTCCATCGAACCGGAGGGGATCACGAAGACCTGGATCATGAAGGTCTTCATCACCAGCGCCACCAGCAGGGCCACCAGGATGATCAGCGGGAACTCCCGCAGCAGCGAACGCTTGCGCCGCCGGGCCGCGCGCTGCGCGGTGCGGCGCCGATCGGCGCGGCCGCGGACCGGAACGCCGTCGGCGCCATCGGCACCCTCTCGCGCCACGTCGGCGGGGCGGTCGGCCAGTCGGCCCCTACCTCTGGTCCCCATGACCACCCGTCCCCGCTGTCGCGGCAAAGGCCGAAGGCCGGTCCAGGCTGTTCCAGTGCGCGAACGGGAAGACCACCCAGTCCGCCCGGCCGATCACCCTGCTCTCCGGCACGAACCCGCCGCCGGGCTCGCCGAGGTGGTCGCGGGAGTCCCGGGAGGCGCTGCGGTGGTCGCCCATCACCCACAGCTTGCCGGCCGGCACCACCACGTCGAAGGCCACGCCGGACGGCTCGTCTCCCGGGGCGAGGTAGGAGGACTCGTCGATCGGCACACCGTTGACGGTGATCCGCCCGCCGGGGCCGGTGCTGGTCACGCGGTCGCCGCCCACCCCGATCACCCGCTTGACGTACACCGTGTCGCCGGCCGGGGCCAACCCGAGGTCCCGAACGAGCGAGTGCAGCCCGTCCCAGGGGCCGGCCGGCTGGTCCGGCTCCGGCAGGAAGGAGCCCGTCCCGTCGAACACCACGACGTCGCCCCGCCGGGGGTGGTCGCCGAAGGCGTAGGCGAGCTGGTTCGCGATCAGCCGGTCGCCGGGGCGGAGCGTGTCCTCCATCGACCCGGACGGCACCGTGAACGGCCGCGCGACGAAGGCGTTCACCAGGAGCAGCGCGGACAGGCAGATGCCGGCCAGCAGCAGGAGGTCCCGCGAACGCGAACGCCCCGGTTCGTCGTCGTCGGCGGTCGCGTCGTCCATCGCGTCGTCCGCAGCGTCCTCGGACACGGACACGGACTCCGACACGGACACGGACGCGGCCCCGGACCCGGACGCGAAGCCGGGCCCGGACCCGGACACAGCCGCGGCCACGGGAGCGATCGCGGTGGCGGCCGCCGGAACGGTCCCGGGAACAGCCGCGGAAACGACCGCGGACCGCGGCGGCGAGTCCGCACCGGAGGGTACGGGACTGCCGTCGCGGTCCGCGGGTGGTTCGTGCGTGCTCATCGGGGGCTGAGCTTACCGTGCGGCAGCCGCGCCCCCGGGAGCGCTCCGATCCCCCGGCGAGGCCGGGGGCCGGTGGATCAGCGGTCGCGCTTCTCCTTGATCTTCGCGGCCTTGCCGCGGAGGTCACGCAGGTAGTACAGCTTGGCGCGGCGAACCGCACCGCGGGTCACGACCTCGATCTTCTCGACGACCGGGGTGTGCACCGGGAAGGTGCGCTCCACGCCGACGTTGAAGCTGACCTTGCGGACGGTGAAGGTCTCACCGACGCCCGCACCGTGGCGGCGGATGACGACGCCCTGGAAGACCTGGACACGGGAGCGGTTGCCCTCGATGACCCGGACGTGGACCTTCAGGGTGTCACCGGCGCGGAAGGCCGGGATGTCGCTACGCAGCGAAGCCGCGTCGACAGCAGCGAGCTTGTTGCTCATGTTGCTCTCCATCGCAGGCGCCACGGGCCGCCCACGGAAGTTCGTCACAATGGGGTCGCTGCGGGCCGCATCGGCTGGCGGCGATCCCCCCGTGGCGGGGGCGCCGGTCCACGTGACCCCCACGGGAGGGGCCCAGCGACAGACAGCAGCCGCCTATTCTTCCACACTCTCGGCCGCGGACCGAAATCGGCCGAGCTCCTCGTCCCAGGCCAGGCCGAGGACGGACAGCGCCGCCCGGTCCTTCTTGTCGAAGGAGTCGTACTGCCAGCGCTCCACCAGATCGGGGCGGTTCGCCAGCGTACGGGCGAAGGCCTCGTCCCGGCGCCAGCGCGCGATGCGGCCGTGGTTGCCGCTGAGCAGCACGTCGGGCACGGTCCGCCCGCGCCACTCGGCGGGCTTGGTGTAGACCGGGCCCTCCAGGAGGTCGGCCATCGCGCCGGGGGCGAAGGAGTCGTCCCGATGGGACTCGGCGTTGCCGAGCACCCCGGGCAGCAGCCGGGCGATCGCCTCGACCATCACCAGCACGGCGACCTCGCCGCCGGCCAGCACGTAGTCGCCGATCGAGGCCTCGACCACCGGCATCCGGGTGGCCGCCTCCTCGATCACCCGCCGGTCGATGCCCTCGTACCGGGCGGGCGTGAAGGCCAGCCAGGGGCGGCCAGCCAGTTCCTGGGCCAGTTCCTGGGTGAACGGGCGACCGCTCGGGGTCGGCACGACCAACGTCGGCACCTGCCCCTCGGGGCCGGCGGCAACCACCGCGTCGAGGGCCTCGCCCCACGGCTCGGGCTTCATCACCATGCCGGGGCCGCCGCCGTACGGGCTGTCGTCGACCGTCCGGTGGACGTCGTACGTCCAGTCCCGCAGGTCGTGGACGTGCACGTCCAGCTGGCCGCGGGCACGGGCCTTGCCGACGAGCGAGATGTTCAGGGGCTCCAGATACTCCGGGAAGATCGAGACGACGTCGAGCCGCATCCCGGTCCGGACGCCCTCCTCGGCCGTCACTTCTCGCCGCCCTGCGAGTCGCCACGGGAGTCCTCCGCGGATCCGGCGGATCCGGCGGACCCGGCGGACTCTTCGGGCTCCGCAGGCTCCTCGGACTCGGCAGCGGCGCTGCCCGCCACCTCGGCCCGGTCCGGGTCGATGAGCCCCCCCGGCGGGGTGATCACGGCGCGCTGGTTCTCCAGGTCGATGATCGGCACGATCTGGCTGACGAAGGGCACCAGCACCTCCGTGCCGTCGGCCTTCTTCACCGTGAGCAGGTCCTGGTACGGCAGGTGGACGACCTCGGTGAGCTCGCCGACCGGGGTGCCGTCGGAGAGCACCACGTCCAGCCCGATCAGCTGGTGGTCGTAGTACTCCTCCGGGTCCTCGGGGCTCTCGTCCGGGTCGACCTCGGAGATCAGCAGGGTGCCCCGGAGGGCCTCCGCCGCGTTGCGGTCCTTGACGCCGGCGAAACGCAGCAGCAGCCGCCCGCTGTGCACCCGGCCGGACTCGACGGTCAGCGGTCCGGCCGACGCGGGGTCGGTGAGCACGACGGCCCCCGGGCCGAGCCGAAGCTCCGGCTCGTCGGTGCGGACCTCGACGCTGACGTCCCCCCTGATGCCGTGGGCGCGGCCGATCCGGCCGACGACGAGCTGCACGGTGATCGTTCTCCTGGAGTTCCTGAGTGGGACGGGAAGCCGGCCGCGTGTGCGGCCCCACGGGGCACGGACACGGTGGCCGGATGCGAAAAAAGGCCGACCGGGACGCATGCGTCCCGGTCGGCCCCAAGCCCTGACGGCTGCACTGGCAGCTGCGTCAGCGGATGTTGTCCACGTCGACGAGGTCGACCCGGACGTTGCGACCGCCGAGGGCGCCGACCACGGTGCGCAGAGCGCGCGCCGTGCGGCCGCCCCGGCCGATCACCTTGCCGAGGTCATCGGGGTGCACACGCACCTCGATGGTGTTCCCCCGACGCAGGTTGCGCGAGCGCACCTGCACCTCGTCGGGGTGCTCGACGATGCCCTTCACCAGGTGGTCGAGGGCGTCCTCGATCACGATCAGGCCTCGGCGGCGGCGTCGGCCTCAGCCTCGGCCTTGTCCGACTTCTTGGCCTTCGGGGTGATGGCGACACCGGTGGTGGCGTCCTCGAAGCCGGCGACGGCCTTCGCGAACAGGTGCGAGAAGTCCTCGACCTTGGGCTCGGCGACCTTGAGCGGCGCCGGGGCCGGCAGGCCCTTGAACTTCTGCCAGTCGCCGGTCAGCTTCAGGATGGCGAGGACCGGCTCGGTCGGCTGGGCGCCGACGGACAGCCAGTACTGGGCGCGGTCGCTGTCGACCTCGATCTTCGAGGGGTTGTAGGTCGGCTGGTAGATGCCGATCTCCTCGATCGCGCGACCGTCACGCTTGGTGCGGGCGTCGGCGACGACGATGCGGTAGTGCGGGGAGCGAATCTTGCCGAGACGCTTGAGCTTGATCTTGACTGCCACGGGAGTGGATTCTCCTGGTGTTGACGTGGGTGAGCGATCGCGTCATCGCGTGGGGTTGCGGTGCGGACCGTTCAAGGGACACGCCAGCCGTAGGAGAGAGGGGTCCTGCTCGGCTGCCGAGTACTCAGCTGTCCATTCTGCCATACCGGCGCGAACCGCCTGGACCGGGCCTCCGGTGCCCGCCCCGTGGGACCGGACCGGACCGGGAGCCCCCGCTCCCGGTCGAGTCCACTGAATCCATCCACGAGTCTTCCGCTCACACCCGCCGGTTCCGCTGCCCGCACAGCCGACCGCCGGGTCCTGCCACCCGGTCACGCGACCCCGAACCGGTCACGTGAGCCTGATGGGCCCTGCCTTGCCTTGGCTTGCCTTGCGCCGCCTTGGCTTGCCCTGCCCTAGCGAATTTCTCGAACACGCTCGCCGAACTCGTCGAACGAGTCGAACTCGTCGAATCTGTCGAGCTCGTCGAAACCTGTCGAGCTTGCTGAAATTGCTGGAACCGTCGGACCCGACCGGCTCAGGCGATCTTGAACGGCTGCTGGCACGCGCCGCAGACGATGGACGCCTGCGCGAGCACCGACGGAACGACGCGGACGTTGCGCCCGCAGCCGCAGACCGCCTTGACCCGCACGCCGCCCCCGGAGGAACCGTGCCGGGCGGCCGGCCCGCGGAAGGCGCGCGTCGCGCCGTCGCCGGCCACCGCCTCCTGGTGCGCGCCCAGGGCGCGGTCCAGGCGTTCGATGGTCTCGGCGTACCGCTCCTGCGTCTCCTTGAGCATGGTCACCTGGGAGAAGCCGCTGCTGGCGTGCGGTTCCACCGGGTGCGCCAGGCCGAGCTCGGAGGCGAGCATCAGGAAGCGCCGGTTGTGGTAGCGGCCGGCCCGCGAGGTGTCCCGGATGTCCCGGGCCGCGGCCAGACCGTGGGCAGCCTCGTGGAGGAGCCGCTCGAAACCGAGCCGCGTGCCACAGGCCGAGGAGGACTCGCCGATCAGGGCCTCGGGCGAGGCCAGGTCCGGGAGGTCCTGGTGGTAGGCCTGGATGTCACTCCAGGCGGCGGCCAGTTCGGCCGCGAGGACGAGGGGCTGTGTCGTGCTCACGCTAGACCAACGATGGAGTGCGAGCCGATGTTCCGCCTGTTCCCGTTCTCCGGGAATTCCCAGGGAACTCCCAGGAATGCATGGTCGCGCGCGAATTGCGCGTTCCGGATCTGACGCAAGACCAACCCCCTGCCGGTTTCGGCCCGCAGCTCGGCGGGCCTGGTGAATTCCGTCCGGGGAGCGGGCTGTCGCACCCAGGACGTACGGCCCGTGGTCCTGCCGAAGTTGACAGGGCCACGGGCCGTACACCGTACCGCTATTCCGTTAATACCGGCAGTTGACCGGCCAGTAGGGATGTTGCGAGTCCGGAGCGGTCGGTGAGAGTTACCGGATTCTTACCACCCGCATTCCGGGCAAATGTTGCCGGTGACGGTCATTGCCCACCGCCGGTCGTACCGATGGTCGGGATCAGTACGCACGCGCGACGAGCGCGATATTGCCTTCCTGGTCGTCCGCCTGCGGCACCGAACCGTCGGCGGCGACGATGCAGCGCACCGAGACGCCCTGCTCGGCCAGCTTGGCCTCGCCCTCCGGGCCGAGCTCGGCCCAGGAGATCCGGCCCCAGCCGGTGGCGGCGGCCTCGACGGCCTCGTCGAGGTTCTTGACGTCCACGGTGCGCGACTCGCGGCGCTCGCGGGACTGGCGCAGCAGGAGCGCCTGGTCCTCCTCCAGGACGCCCGGGAGCAGCTCGGCCAGGGCGTCGATCGAGACCGGCTCCTTGCCGCCGGCGATGCGGCGGACCAGCATCGCGGTGCCGTTCTCCAGATCGCGCGGGCCGACCTCGATGCGGACCGGGACGCCCTTGAGCTCCCAGTCGACGGCGCGGCGGCCGAACGGGGTGTCGGTGCGGTCGTCGACGACCACGCGGACGCCGGCGGCCTCCAGACGGGCGCCGATCTCGCGGACCTTGGCGATCACCGCGTCGTCGCCCTTGATGGCGAGGACGACGGCCTGGACGGCGGCCAGGCGCGGCGGGACGCGCAGGCCGTTGTCGTCGCCGTGGGACATGATCAGGCCGCCGACCATGCGGGTCGAGACGCCCCAGGAGGTCTGCCAGACGTACTCGCGCTCGGCGCCCTGGAGCTGGTAGGTGGTGTTGAACGCCTTGGCGAAGTTCTGGCCCAGCTCGTGGCTGGTGCCCATCTGGAGGGCCTTGCCGTCGCCCATCATGCCCTCGAGGGTGAGGGTGTTGATGGCGCCGGCGAAGCGCTCCTTGGCGGTCTTGCGACCGAGCACGACGTCGATGCCGAGCACGTTGGTCATGAAGTCGCCGTAGACCTGCGTGTGGATCATGGACGCGTAGTCGCGGGCGTCCTCGTAGGTGGCGTGGGCGGTGTGGCCCTCCTGCCAGAGGAACTCGGTGGTGCGCAGGAAGACGCGCGGGCGCAGCTCCCAACGGACCACGTTGGCCCACTGGTTGATCAGCAGGGGCAGGTCGCGGTGGCTCTGCACCCACTTGGAGAAGTACTCGTTGATGATCGTCTCGGAGGTCGGCCGGACGACGACCGGCTCCTCCAGCTGCTTGCCGCCGCCGTGGGTGACCACTGCGAGCTCGGGGGCGAAGCCCTCGACGTGCTCGGCCTCCTTGGTCAGGTACGACTGCGGGATGAACATCGGGAAGTAGGCGTTCTGCGCGCCGGCCTTCTTGATCCGCGCGTCCATCTCCTGCTGCATCCGCTCCCACAGGCCGTAGCCGTACGGTCGGATGACCATGGTGCCTCGCACCGGACCGTTGTCGGCCAGCTCGGCCTTGTTGATGAGGTCCTGGTACCAGCGCGGGAAGTCTTCCGCCTGAGGGGTGAGAACGGGTGCCTTAGCCATGGCCCGAATGGTACGGGGAGCGGCCCCCCGACTTCGAATCGGTATCACACCCGCGGCGGACGTCCGCCCCGACCACGGGACGGACGGGACAGGGCCACGGGACGGACGGGGCGCGGACGCGAACGGACGGGGCGCGGGACGCGGGAGGACCCCCGCCGACAGCAGGGGGCGCACGACCGCGACACACGCGCACCACCCTGCACCCCTCTGGACGCCGCGCCCGAGCCGCTGTTCGCTGGAGTGGGGCGGGACTTTGGGGGAGCCGTAGCAGCACACCGAAGGACCGGATGGGAGGCCGCGATGGCTTCAGCTCGGACGACCGGCACGACCGAACGACCAGCGGGCGCACGACCGCACCAAGTCCACGCGGGGGGCGCGTGGCCCGCGCGGGCGCGCGACTGGGCTGAGATCCAGGAACGCATGCTGGTACCGCTCTACGAGGCGGTCTACGACCGGCTGGAGGTCGGCCCGGCCAGCAGCGTGCTGGGTCTCGGCTGCCGCTCCGGCCTGGCGCTCCTGCTGGCGGCCGGCCGGGGTGCCCAGGTCTCCGGCCAGGAGCCGCGGGACGAGCTGCGCGAGCTCGCGCGGGACCGCCGGCTGCGGGTGTGCGCGGGGGCCCGTCCGGCCACCGCGCTCCCCCGGTCGGCCCATTCGCTGGTGACGGTTTTCGACCAGCTCCCGGCGAGCGCCGAACCGCGCACGGTGGTCGCCGAGGCCGCCCGGCTGACGCTGCCCGGCGGGCACGTGGTGCTGGCCGCCTGGGGGCCGCAGGAACGCTGCGAGAGCGCCGCGGTGCTGGACGTGGCCCGCCGGATGGCCGGCCGCACCACCGCGCGCGACCCGTTCGACCTGAGCGCGCCCGGCGCCCTGGAGGACCTGATCGCCGCGGCCGGCCTGCGCCCGGCCGGCAGTGGCCGGGTGAGCTGCCCGTTCGCCTACCCGGACCTGGACAGCGCGGTGCGCGGCCTGCTCGCCACCGGGCTGTTCGAGGCCGCCGAGGAGTTCTCCGGCGGCGCGCTGGTGGCCAAGGAGCTGGAGGAGGCGCTGCAGCCGTACCTGCGCGCCGACGGGTCGGTCCGGATGGAGAACGTCTTCCGCTACCTGATCGCCGAACGTCCCCGCTGAACCGGTCGCCACAGCACGCACCCCGCACTGCCCCGGCCCACGCGTGGACGGCCCGCGCCTGGACGGCCCGGTGGACGGCCCGCACGTGAGCGGCACACCCGGCGCGCCGACCCCGGCGGCGCGAGGGACGCCGTGAGACGGACGAAACCGGGGGCGCCCGCCACCACGGCGAGCGCCCCCGGCCTCCTGCCCCCGTGCCCCGTCACGCTGCCCCCGAACGGCCCTACGGCGCCCGGTCCCCGGCTTCCCCGGTCGGCCCGGCCTCCCCGTCCACGGCCGCCTCCCGCGGCACCCCGGCGGCCCGGTAGGCCTGTTCCTCGTCCAGCGTCTCCGCCTCCAGCAGCGCCGCGGCCAGCGCGTCGAGCCGGGCCCGCTGCTCGGTCAGGATCCGCACGGCGTCCTCGTAGCACTCGGCGACGATCCGCCGGGCCTCCTCGTCCACCGCGTCGAGCGTGGTCGGCGCGGCGGAGAGCCCGTACGCCCCCTGCGGGTCGGCGGGCACGGCGGTGAGCCGCCCGACCCGCTCGCTCATGCCCCAGCGGCCGGCCATCCCCCGGGCGATGTTGGTGACCTGCTCGAGGTCGCTCTCCGCGCCCGTGGTGATGACCCCGTAGACGACCTGCTCGGCCGCCATCCCGCCGAGCGCGCCGATGATCCGGCCGCGCAGGTAGGGCTCGGTGTACGAGTAGCGGTCGTTCTCGGGCGTGGAGAGGGTGACGCCGAGCGCCCGGCCGCGGGGCACGATGGTGATCTTGCGGACCGGGTCGGCGCCGGGCTGGAGCATCCCCAGCAGCGCGTGCCCGCTCTCGTGGTACGCCGTGCGCTCGCGCTCCTCCTGCGGCATCACCAGCGGCCGTACGGCGCCCAGCTGGACCTTCTCCAGCGCGTCCGAGAGGTCCCGCTCGTTGACGGCGTCCTGCTTGCGCTTGACGGCCAGCAGCGCGGCCTCGTTGACGAGGTTGGCGAGCTCGGCGCCGGTCATCCCGGGGGTGACCTTGGCCAGTCGGGCGAGGTCGGCGTCGCCGGCCAGCGGGACGGTCCGGGAGTGGATCGCGAGGATCGCGGCGCGCCCCTCGCGGTCCGGCGGGCTGACGGTGATCCGCCGGTCGAACCGGCCGGGGCGCAGCAGCGCGGGGTCGAGGACGTCGGCCCGGTTGGTCGCGGCGATCACGATGACGCCCTCGGAGCCGGTGAAGCCGTCCATCTCGGTGAGGATCTGGTTGAGCGTCTGCTCGCGCTCGTCGTGCCCGCCGAGGCCGCCGCTCCCGCCGCGCTGGCGGCCGATGGTGTCGATCTCGTCGATGAAGACGATCGCCGGGGCCACCTTGCGGGCCTCGGCGAAGAGTTCGCGGACGCGGCTGGCGCCGACGCCGACGATCATCTCGATGAACTCGGAAGCGGAGGCGGAGAAGAACGGCACGTCGGCCTCGCCGGCCACGGCCCGGGCGAGCAGCGTCTTGCCGGTGCCGGGCGGGCCGCTCAGCAGCACGCCGCGCGGCATCTTGGCGCCCATCCTGCGGTAGCGCTGCGGGTTCTTCAGGAAGTCGACGACCTCGGTGAGTTCGGCCTCGACCTCGTCGATGCCGGCCACGTCGGCGAAGGTGGTGCGCTTGCCCTCCTCCGCGACCACCGGCTTGGGCGGCGCCTTGCGGCCGAGCGCTCCGGCACCGAGGCCGCCGGACATCCGGCGGGCGAGCAGCACCCAGATGAAGACCAGCAGCAGCATGGGGGCCAGCGAGAGCAGCAGGTTGGAGAGGAAGCTGCGCTGCTGGACGACCGGCGAGGTGGCGGTGACCTCGATGCCCTGCTGCTGGAGGGTGGCCCAGAGGTTGTCGTTGGCGAAGGAGGGCCGCTGGGTGGCGAAGTCGGTGTAGTCGCCCTTGGCGCCGTCCGGCCGGGGCTGGGCGGACTTGAGGGTGCCCTCGATCGCGTCGCCCTTGGAGTAGATCTTGGTGATGTTGCCCTTGTTCAGCTGGTTGTTGAACTCGGTGTACGAGATCGTCGTGGCGCCCTCGTTGCCGAAGAAGGACAGCAGCACGTCGGAGATCAGGAACACCACGAGCGCGGTGAGGATGAGGCCCATCCAGCCGCCGGGCATCCGGCGGCGGGGCGGCGGCGGGGGCGGGGCGCCCTCCGACCGCCAGGGCTGGTCGGGGGTCTGGCGCGGCGGGACGGGTTCGGTCACCTCTCGGACGATACGGACGCGCGCTCGGGTGGGCCAACCGCAACGCCGCGCCCCCGACCCGCCCCGAGCGACCCGCCAGACCGGCCCCGAGCGCGCCGCCAGGCCGCCCCCGACCCGCCCCTCAGGCGCCCGAGCCCGGCCACTCCTCGACGGTCATCGCGAACCGCTCGTGGTCGCGCCACGCGCCCTGCAGGAACAGCATCCGCGGCGTGTAGCCCTCGTGCCGGAACCCCAGCCGCTTCGCCAGCGCGATCGACCGCTCGTTGTCCGGCTGCACGTTGATCTCCAGCCGGTGCAGCCCGAGCCCGCCCGTCGACTGCGGGGCGAAGCAGCCGTCCACGACCAGCCGCATGCCCTCGGTCATCCGCCCGGTGCCGGCGAAGGGCAGGTAGGAGTCGTAGCCGAGGGAGGCGTTGCAGAAGCGGCCCATCACGATGTTGGCCACGTTCACCTTGCCGACCAGGCCACGGGTCTCGCGGTCGACGATCAGGAAGGTCCGCAGGCCGGCTCCCTGGCGCTCCAGCAGGTCGGGCAGCCCGTTCGGCTCGACCGGGTTCCATCTCCCGATGTGCTCGGCGGACCGTCGGACCGCCTCGGCGTACGCACCCTCGTCCTCGGCCCGCGGGGCCCTGATCGTCACTCGCACCCCACCATCATCGGACACGCGATCGGCCCGCCGCCCGGATAATCCGGACGACGGGCCGATCAGCGACGACGGTGGAGACGGTGGGGGCCGACAGGACCCGGCCCCCAAAACCGCTCGAAGGCCTACAGGAGGTCCTTGAACTCCTTGGGGAGCTCGAAGTCGGCCGGTCCCTTGCCCGCGCCGAGGCCGAACGCCCCGCCGTCTCCGGGGGCCTGGGCGCCGCCCGGGCCGAGCGCGCGCCGCTCGGCGGCGGCCGCCTCCTCCTGCGCGCGCTTCAGCGGGTTGCCACTCTTGCGCTTGCCCTTGGCCTGCGGGGCCTTCTTGGCGGACTTCTTCGCGCCGCCGCCCATGCCCGGGATCCCCGGCATGCCGGGCATGCCCTTGCCGGAGGCCATCGCGGACATCATCTTGCGGGCGTCGAAGAACCGCTCGACCAGGTTCTTGACCTCGCCGACCTGGACGCCCGAGCCCTTGGCGATGCGGGCCCGGCGGGAGCCGTTGATCAGCTCCGGCTCGGCGCGCTCGGCCGGCGTCATCGACTTGATGATGGCGCCGACGCGGTTGACGTCCTTGTCGTCGATGTTGTTGATCTGCTCGCGGATCTGGCCCATGCCGGGCAGCATGCCGAGCAGCTTGGAGATCGAGCCCATCTTCTGGACCTGCTCCAGCTGGGACAGGAAGTCGTCCAGCGTGAAGGCCTTCGGGCCGCCGCGCAGCTTGGCGGCGATCTTCTCGGCCTCGGCCTGGGAGAAGGTCTGCTCGGCCTTCTCGATCAGCGAGAG
Source organism: Streptomyces sp. SP17BM10 (assembly GCF_036322405.1). Classification (NCBI taxonomy): domain Bacteria; kingdom Bacillati; phylum Actinomycetota; class Actinomycetes; order Kitasatosporales; family Streptomycetaceae; genus Streptomyces; species Streptomyces sp. SP17BM10. The sequence continues at coordinate 50,283 of NZ_JAQYXB010000624.1, forward strand.
GACGTCACCCATGCCGAGGATGCGCGAGGCCATCCGGTCCGGGTGGAAGGCGTCGAAGTCGTCGACCTTCTCGCCGTTCGAGGCGAACATGATCTGCCGACCGGTGACGTGCGCGACCGAGAGGGCCGCACCACCGCGGGCGTCGCCGTCGAGCTTGGAGAGCACGACACCGGTGAAGTCGACGCCGTCGAGGAAGGCCTGCGCGGTGGTGACCGCGTCCTGGCCGATCATCGCGTCGACGACGAACAGGACCTCGTCCGGGTTCACCGCGGCGCGGATGTCCGCGGCCTGGCGCATCAGCTCGGCGTCGATGCCGAGGCGGCCGGCGGTGTCGACGATGACGACGTCGTACTGCTTCTGCTTGGCGTACTCGATCGAGTCCTCGGCCACCTGCACCGGGTCGCCGACGCCGTTGCCCGGCTGCGGGCCGTAGAAGGCCACGCCGGCGCGCTCGGCGACCACCTGGAGCTGGTTGACCGCGTTGGGGCGCTGGAGGTCGCAGGCGACCAGCAGCGGGGTGTGCTTCTGCTTCTTCAGCCAGTGGCCGAGCTTGCCCGCGAGGGTGGTCTTACCGGCACCCTGCAGACCGGCGAGCATGATCACCGTGGGGCCGTTCTTCGCGAACCGCACCCGGCGGGTCTCGCCGCCGAGGATCGCGATGAGCTCCTCGTTGACGATCTTGATGATCTGCTGCGCCGGGTTCAGCGCGCCCGAGACCTCGGCACCGAGCGCCCGGTCCTTGACCTGCTTGATGAAGGCCCGGACGACCGGCAGCGCGACGTCCGCCTCCAGCAGCGCGATGCGGATCTCGCGGGCGGTGGCGTCGATGTCCGCCTCGCTCAGGCGGCCCTTGCCCCGGAGGTTCTTGAACGTCGCTGCGAGGCGATCGGAAAGGGTGTCGAACACGTCGTCGCGGGTCCTCTGCGGCATCGGTATCGGTACGGTCGTCGTCCCCAAGGGTATCCGGCCACCCCGGGTACGGTCTCCACCCCCGCTCACTCCGGGCCCGGGGGCCGGTCAGCAGCGGGCTCGTGACCCGTTCAGCCCAGCGCCGCGCGGACCGCCGCCGCCACCTCCCCGGCCCGCCGGGCGGCCAGCGGACGGCCCTCCCCGTCGGTCAGGTAGAAGGAGTCGACGGCGTCCGCGCCGAGCGTGGAGACGTGCGCGGTGCGCACCCGGACGCCCGCCTCGTCCAGCGCCCGGCCGATCCGGTGCAGCAGCCCGGGGGCGTCGTGCGCGCGGACCTCCAGGACGGTCGCCGTCGCGGAGGCCACCGCGGGCGCGACCGTGACCAGCGGCGGCGGGGTCGGGATGCCCCGGCGCCGCGGGGCCGCCGCGTCCCGCTCGGCGAGCCGGCGGGCGACGTCCAGCGAGCCGTCCAGCGCCCGGCGCAGGTCCGCGCGCAGCCGGGCGGCCTCCGGCAGCTCGCCGTACTCGGCGGCCACCCGCCAGGAGAGCAGCAGGACCGGGCCCGCGCCGATCGGGTCCAGCTCGCGCAGGCCCGCCGAGCGGACGGTCAGCCGGTGCAGCGCGAGCACCCCGGCGACCGTGCCGAGCAGCCCCGGCCGGTCCGGGACGGCCAGCGTCAGTTCGACGCCCATCGGCTCGGTGCCGGGCTCCGCCGCCTCCGCCTGGGCCAGCAGCGTCAGCGCCGGGGCGTCGGTGCGCGCGGCCTCGACCGCGAGCCGCTCCTGCTCGGCCGTGGGCGCCGCCTCGGCCGGTGCGGCCGGCCCCCCGGACAGCTGGGCGGCGGCCCGCGCCACCAGGCCGTCCACCAGCGAGGCGCGCCAGGCGCTCCACGCCGCCGGGCCGGTGGCCAGCGCGTCCGCCTCGGTGAGCGCGTGCAGCAGCTCCAGGCGCGGCAGGGTGGTGACCACCTTGGTGATCGCCTCGACGGTGGCCGGGTCCTCCGGGTCCCGCCGGGTGGCGGTGTCGACCAGGGTCAGGTGATGGCGGACCAGCACGGCGAGGGTCTCGGTGTCCTCCGGGTCGAAGCCCATCCGGACGGCGACGTCGCGGACGATCACCTCGCCGGCCTCGCTGTGGTCGCCGGGCCAGCCCTTGCCGATGTCGTGCAGCAGCGCGGCGACCAGCAGCAGGTCGGGCCGGGCCACCCGGCGGGTCATCGCGGCGGCCCGCACCGCCGTCTCGACGAGGTGGCGGTCCACCGTCCAGCGGTGCACCGCGTTGCGCTGCGGGCGGCAGCGGACCCGCTCCCAGTCCGGCAGCAGCCGGGTGACGACCCCCTCGGCCTCCAGCGCCTCCCACACCGGCACGGCCGCCTCGCCCGCGCCGAGCAGGGTGACCAACTGCTCGCGCGCCTCGTCCGGCCACGGCACCGGCAGCGGACGGCACTCGGCGGCGAGCCTGCGGACCGTCGCGTACGAGACGGTGAGCCCGTTCTGCGCGGCGGCGGCCGCGGCGCGCAGCGGCAGGACGGGGTCCGCGGCCGGGCGGGCGCCCTGCGCGAGCACCGCCTCGCCGTCCTGCTCGACGACGCCCTCGGCGAGCGGTCGGCGCTCGACCGCGCCGCGCGCCACCGCGCCCGCACCGCGCCCGGCGCCGCTGAACGGGAAGGCCAGCCGCCCCGGCCGGCGGCCCCGGCCGGACCGGGCGGCGAGCACCCGGTCTACGGCCCGCCAGGTGACGTCGCTCGCGTAGGCGATGGTCCGGGCGGCCTCGTAGACCTGGCGCAGCAGCGTGTCGGCGTCCAGCACGCCGAGCCGCTCGGCGACCTGGTCCTGGTCCTGGAGGCTGAGCCGCTCGGTGGCCCGGCCGGTGGCCAGGTGCAGCGCGTCGCGGACGTCGGCCAGCCGCAGCGCGGCGACGTCGAGGCCGTCGCGCGGGGCGTCGGCGAGCCAGGTCGCGGCGACCGCGTTGAGCGCGACCACGTCGCGCAGGCCGCCCCGGGCCTCCTTGAGGTCGGGCTCCAGCAGGAACGACAGCTCGCCGTGCCGCTCGGCCCGCTCCCGGCCGAGCTCGCGCAGCTCGGGCAGCCGGGCCGGGGCGCCGGCCCGCCAGTCGCCGAGGACGGCCGAGCGCAGGGCCGCGGTGAGGGACTCGTCCCCGGCGACGTGCCGGGCGTCCAGCAGACCGAGCTGCGCCTTGAGGTCGGCGGCGGCCACGGACCGCGCCTCGGCGACGGTGCGCACCGAGTGGTCGAGGGAGGCCCCCGAGTCCCACACGGGGTACCAGATCCGCTCGGGCAGTTCCCGGTCGATCCGGCCGGAGTGCAGCAGGAGGACGTCGAGGTCGCTGCGCGGGGACAGTTCGCCGCGCCCGTAGCCGCCGACGGCGACCAGGGCGACGCCGGCGGGGGCACCGGCGGACGCGAGCAGGCCCGCCAGCCAGTCGTCGGTGAGCCGGGCCAGCGCGGCGCGGCGTTCGCGGCCGGCCGGGCCGGGGCCGGCGAGCAGCGCGGCCCTGGCCGCTGCGTAGCCGGCGGCACCGGGCCCGGAAGGACCGTGGTCGGAAGGACTGGTCTCGGTGGTCATGCGGGGTCCCGTCCGTCGGGCGGCTGTGCGGGGTGGCGCCGGCGGGCGGGCCGGGCGCCGATGCGCCACCGGGCGGGCCCGCGACCCCTGGGGATCGCGGGCCCGCCCGCGGTGCGTCACGTGCTCAGAGCGCGTCCGGTCCGCGCTCGCCGGTGCGGACCCGGACGGCCGTGTCGACCGGGATGCTCCACACCTTGCCGTCGCCGATCTTGCCGGTCCTGGCCGCCTTCACCAGGACGTCGATCAGCTGGTCGGCGTCGTCGTCCTCGACCAGGACCTCGATCCGGATCTTGGGCACGAGGTCCACGGTGTACTCGGCGCCGCGGTAGACCTCGGTGTGGCCGCGCTGGCGGCCGTAGCCGCTGGCCTCGGTGACGGTCAGCCCGTGCACCCCGAAGGCCTGCAGGGCGGCCTTCACGTCGTCCAGGCGGTGCGGCTTGATCACGGCGGTGATGAGTTTCATCGGGCGTCGACCTCGGTCTTCTCGGCAGTCTTCGGAGCGGCGGACTTCGGGGCGGCGGACGTGGCGGTACCGGCCTTGGCGGTGCCGGACTCGGCGGGGACCGCGGAGCCGACGGCCGGGGCGAGGGCCCTGGCCAGACCGGCGCCCACCGCGCTGAAATCGTAGGCGGACTCGGCGTGTTCGGCCTGGTCGATGCCGGCCACCTCGACCTCCTCACTGACCCGGAAGCCGACCGTCTTGTCGATCGCCTTGGCCAGCAGCCAGGACATGACGAACGAGTACGCCGCGACCACGGCCACGCCCATCGCCTGCTTGCCGAGCTGCCCGAGGCCGCCGCCGTAGAACAGGCCCTTGGCCGTCTGGCCGACGCCGCCGGTGGCGAACAGGCCGATCAGCAGCGAGCCGATCGCGCCGCCGACCGCGTGCACGCCCACCACGTCGAGCGAGTCGTCGAAGCCGAGGCGGTACTTCAGGGAGATGGCGGCGGCGCAGACGGCGCCCGCGATCAGGCCGATCGCCACCGCGCCGAGCGGGCTGACCGAGCCGCAGGCCGGGGTGATGGCGACCAGGCCGGCCACCGCGCCGGAGGCGGCGCCCAGAGTGGTGAACGCGCCGTGCTTGAGCTTCTCGAAGACCAGCCAGCCGACCAGCGCGGCGCCCGTCGCCACCTGGGTGTTGACGAAGGCCATCGCGGCGACGCCGTTGGCGGCCAGCGCCGAGCCCGCGTTGAATCCGAACCAGCCGAACCACAGCAGGCCGGAGCCGAGCATCACCAGCGGCAGGCTGTGCGGGCGCATCGGGTCCTTCTTGAAGCCGATCCGCTTGCCGAGCACCAGGCAGAGCGCGAGTCCGGCCACACCGGCGTTGATGTGCACGGCCGTGCCGCCGGCGAAGTCGATGACGCCGTTGCGGTCGCCGAGCCAGCCGCCCTTGCCGCCGTCCACCATGAACACCCAGTGCGCGACCGGGAAGTAGACGACGGTCACCCAGAGCGCGACGAACAGGCCCCAGGCGGCGAACTTGGCGCGGTCCGCGATGGCGCCGCTGATCAGCGCCGGGGTGATGATCGCGAACATCAGCTGGAACACGGAGAAGGCGGTGACCGGGATCGTGCCGGTCAGATCGTTCAGGCCGATCCCGCGCATCCCGAGGAAGTCGAGGTTGCCGATCAGCCCGAAGCCGGCGTCCGGCCCGAAGCTGAGCGAGTACCCGTAGAGGACCCAGAGCACGGTCACGATGCCGAGCGAGAGGAAGCTCATCGCCAGCATGTTCAGTGTGCTCTTGGCCCGGACCATGCCCCCGTAGAAGAAGGCCAGGCCCGGGGTCATCACCATGACCAGGGCCGCACTGATGAGAACGAAGGCGGTGTCGCCCGCGCTGAAGCCGTCCGGCATCGGCGTCTCCTCTGCGTCAAGGCCGATCCACCACCCGGGTACCTGTCCCGTGCCACCCGGGGTGTCGGCGATGAAGAGGAGAGTGCCGAAGGCTGGTTTCGGCCAGTGCGGCCGGTTGTTTCGCGGCCGTGACGCGTGCGACGCGCGGGTTACACCTGCGTGAACCGCGGCCCCGCCGGGGGTCCGGATGGGCTACCGTGCCTCCGCGCGCCACGCCCGGTGCCGCAACCGCCACCGACCGTGGCGGCGGCGGCCGTCACGGTCGGTGGAGTCCGGTGCGGGGGCGTGCTCAGACGACCGAGACGTACTCGGGGATGTCCTGGACGACCCTTTCCTTCAGGCGGCTCACCGCGTCCACTCCCTTGAATCGGACGGCGGCGGCCTCCGTGGTCTTGCGCACCCGCGAGTTCAGTCGCTCGGAGCGGACCTTCGTCGCGATGTCCACCGCCTGCTCGGCCATCAGCGCGGCCTGCTCGGCCTCCTTCTGCAGCAGGTGCACGCTGGCCATGCCGATCAGGTTGAAGGCGTACGAGCGCACGTGGTCGCCGTCCTGGCGGAACAGGTCCACCGCGCGCTCCATCACCGGCGCGGACATCGACGCGTACAGCTCGGCGTTGTCGGAGTGGTAGGCGAGGTCGCGGAAGGAGTGCGCGTTCTCGGCGTTCAGCTCGGCCGGCGAGAAGAACTTCAGCCAGTCCGGCTCCTCGTCCCCCTCGCGGATGTCGGTGAAGGTGTCCTCGGCCAGCCGCACCGCCCGGGCGCAGCGGTTCACCTCGCCGATGGTCGCGTAGGCGCGCGCCTCCATCGCGTACAGCAGCGCCTGCTGGCGCGGGGTGGCGGTGTCGCGGCTGCCGTACTGGGCCAGGTGGATCAGCTCCAGGGCGTCCTCGCCGCGGTTGAGGTGGATCATCTGGCGGCTCATGTCGGTGAGGATCAGCGCGCCGAACGGGCGGTCGCCGGCCTCCTTGGCGGCGTGCAGCGCAAGCACGTAGTACTTCTGCGCGCTCGGGTGCATGCCGACGTCGTAGGACATCCACCCGGCCAGGTGGGCGAGTTCGGCGGTGAGCCGGAACAGGCGCCGGGTGGTCTGCTCGGGGTAGCTCTCCTGGAGCAGGTCGGTGACCTCGTGCAGCTGGCCGACGACGGCCTTGCGGCGCAGGCCGCCGCCGTTCTGCGCGTCCCACTGGCGGAACATGACCGTCGTCTGCTCCAGCAGTTCGAGCTCCGGCTCGGAGAGCCGGCCGGTGAACGCCTCGCCGCCGTTGGCCGCGGTCAGGATCGGGGTGGGGGTGCCGTTCGGGCCGGGGGCGAGCCAGCGCTGCATCGGTTCGATCAGCGCGGCGCCCGCGGTCAGCGCCAGCGAGGTGCCGAGGAAGCCCCGACGGTTGAGCATCAGGTCGCTGCGGGAGTAGTCGCTGATCAGCTGGACGGTCTGCGGGGCGCTCCAGGGCAGGTCCACGCCGCCGCCGACGGTGGAGACCGGGATCGCGGCGCGCAGCCCGAGGTCCTCGATCGAGACGACCGAGCCGAAGCGCTCGGAGAAGAGCTCCGACATGATCTTGGGGATCGGCTCGCGCGGCTGCTCGCCGTCCAGCCAGCGCCGCACGCGGGAGGTGTCGGTGGAGACGTGGTGGGCGCCGATCTGCCGGGCCCGGCGGTTGACCTGGCGGGCCAACTCCCCCTTGGACCAGCCGCTGCGGGCGAACCACGTGGTCAGCTTCTCGTTGGGTTGCTTCTCTGCCATGGGAACGTCCCCATCCCGCCCGGCCCCGGAGGGCCCCGATCGTCATCGCCCGACGGTTGCGGGCTGTTGCCAGACGTGCCGTGCCGCGGTGCCGCCGCACCCCTTCGTCGTACTGGTGTGCCACGACTCCGGACGGAGCGTCAGTTCGCCCAACTCCCGCGCCCCTGCGGCTCGGAGCGGACTCCCCGACGACGTCCGTGTGCTGAACGTAATGCCCCGCCGAGGGTCCGCGGGACGGCCCCTGGCGAAACGCCACCTTTCGCCACCCCCAGGAGTGAACCGAACCAAGGGGGCACACGCTTCACTGGGTAGTCGCGGCGGTCGGCATATGCGGGCCGCCAAGTCCCCGAGCAATCCCGGCAGTCCCGACGGTCCACCACGGCCACCGGCGAGTTTGCCGTCCGCCCAGCTCGACGGCCGCCTCGCGCACATGACGATCCGGCATCGGCACAGCCGCCACAAGGCGGCGCCCGAGGCGCACCACCGCAAATGGCGCGCGCCACGCGCTGCGCGCCGCATCCGCACAACGCACCACGCAACGGACAATCAACGCACAGTCACATTCCCGTAACCATCGGCAACGAGAACCTGTTGGGGGAGGCATGGACAACCTGTTCGGCGAACTTCGACTGGGGCACCTGCGGCTGGCACCGCTGGGCGCGCGCCGCCGCACCAAGGTCACCGCGTCCCAGGCCGCCGCGGAGTACACCGGCCGCTGGGGCTGGGCGGTCGCCGTCACCGGCCGGGCCGCCGGCAACGCCCCGGCCGCCTGCCACTGCGGCTCCGCCCGCTGCGCCGCCCCCGGTCTGCACCCCGTGCCCGGCTGCGAGGCCGCCACGCGCACCGCCGACGCCGAGGGCTCCGTCCTGTTCCCCACCGGCCGCGCGTTCGACGTCCTGGACGTCCCCGAGCAGGCCGGCGTCCAGGCGCTCGTCCGGCTGGAGCGGATGGGCACCCAGGTCGGCCCGGTGCTCTCCGCCCCCACCGGCCGGCTCCAGTTCCTGGTCGCCCCCGGCACCGCGCGCCGCCTGCCCGACCTCCTGTACCGGATGGGCTGGGACGACGCCGCGCTCGACCTGGCCTGCCACGGCGAGGGCAGCTACGTCGCCGCCCCGCCCACCGTCCTGCCCGGCCTCGGCCCGGTGCGCTGGCTGCGCCGCCCGACCCGGGACAACGCGGGCTGTCCTCCCGAGGCCCGGCTGCTGCTCGGCACCCTCGCCTACGCCTGCCACCGCGGCCGCGAGCGCACCGCGGAGCCGGCCTGGATGGCCTCCTGAGCCCGAGGGCCGAGCCCAGCACAAAGGGCCCGCCCCCAGCGGGGAGCGGACCCTTCACCGTGTGCGGGGGAGCTCAGTCCCCGATCAGCGCGTCCACGAACGCGCCCGGCTCGAACGGCGCCAGGTCGTCCGCGCCCTCGCCGAGGCCGATCAGCTTGACCGGCACCCCCAGCTCGCGCTGGACCGCGACGACGATGCCGCCCTTGGCGGTGCCGTCCAGCTTGGTCAGCACGATGCCGGTGATGTCGACCACCTCGGCGAACACCCGGGCCTGGATCAGGCCGTTCTGACCGGTGGTGGCGTCCAGCACCAGCAGGACCTCGTCCACCGGGCCGTGCTTCTCGACGACCCGCTTGACCTTGCCCAGCTCGTCCATGAGGCCGGTCTTGGTGTGCAGGCGGCCGGCGGTGTCCACCAGGACGGTGTCCACGCCCTCGGCGATGCCCTCCTTGACCGCGTCGAACGCGATCGAGGCCGGGTCGCCGCCCTCGGGGCCGCGCACGGTCCGGGCGCCGACCCGCTCGCCCCAGGTCTGCAACTGGTCGGCGGCGGCGGCGCGGAAGGTGTCGGCCGCGCCGAGCACGACCGTGCGGCCGTCGGCGACCAGGACGCGGGCCAGCTTGCCGGTGGTGGTGGTCTTGCCGACGCCGTTCACGCCGACGACCAGGACCACGGCCGGGCCCTCCTCGTGCTTGGTCGAGCGCACCGTGCGGTCGGCGTCCTTGCCGACCAGCTCGACGAGCTCCTCGCGCAGCAGGGCGCGCAGCTCGTCGGGGGTGCGGGTGCCGAGCACCTTCACGCGGGTGCGCAGCCGCTCGACCAGCTCCTGGGTGGGGGCCACGCCGACGTCGGCGGTCAGCAGGGTGTCCTCGATCTCCTCCCAGGTGTCCTCGTCCAGGTGCTCGCGGGAGAGCAGCGACAGCAGGCCCTTGCCGAGCGAGTTCTGCGAACGGGAGAGCCGGGAGCGCAGCCGCACGAGCCGGCCGGCGGTGGGCTCGGGGACCTCGATGGCGGGAGCCGTCTCGGCCTCGGCGACGTCGACGGCCTCCGGGACCTCCGCGGTCTCGGGGAGCGGCACCTCCTCGACGGTGCGCCGCGGCTCCTCGGTGGGCGGCGCGGCCTCCTCCCCGACCTGGGGCTCGCGCGGAGTGGTCGGCGGCGCCGTGATGACCGGCGCCTGCGACTTCGGGGGCAGTTGCCGGCGTCGTCTGCCGGAAACGACGAGGCCCGCGATCGCGCCGACGGCGACCACGGCGATGACTACGGCAAGGATCACGTATTCCATAAGCAATTCTCCTTCGTTGGGTCCCTCGATCGAGTGATCCTTCGGTCACCGACGCACGAGCGTCCCCGCCTCCCATACGCTGACCGACGTGCCGTCCGGCACCGGTCAGGGCTTGGCCGTCACGAGGTCGTCCGACGGCTGAGCGAGAAGCCCCTCACGTGTGAGGGGGAGGAGTCACAACTCCCCCAGTATCCGTGATCCGGGGCGTCCGAGGGCATCTGCCCCGGCATCGGCCCGTGCCTCAACCCGTGGGCCCACAGGCACCCGCCTCTTCTCGCCGCCGGGGCGGCACCGCACGCGGTCCGCGCTCGCGGTGCTCCTCGCGCAGCCGCTGGCTGATCACCTGGGAGATGCCGTCGCCCTTCATCGTCACGCCGTAGAGCGCGTCCGCGGACTCCATCGTCAGCTTCTGGTGGGTGATCACGATCAGCTGGGAGCTCTCGCGCAGCTCCTCCATGATCCCGATCAGCCGGCGCAGGTTGGTCTCGTCCAGCGCCGCCTCGACCTCGTCCATGACGTAGAACGGGCTCGGTCTGGCCTTGAAGATGGCCACCAGCAGCGCAACGGCGGTCAACGAGCGCTCCCCGCCGGACAGCAGCGACAGCCGCTTGACCTTCTTGCCCGGCGGACGGGCCTCCACCTCGACGCCGGTGGTCAGCATGTTGTCGGGGTCGGTGAGCACCAGCCGCCCCTCGCCGCCCGGGAACAGCCGGGCGAAGACGCCCTCGAACTGGGCCGCGGTGTCGTGGTAGGCCGAGGTGAACAACTGCTCGACCCGCTCGTCGACGTCCCGGACGATGTCCAGCAGGTCGCGCCGGCTGCGCTTGAGGTCGTCCAGCTGCTCGCCGAGGAACTGGTGGCGCTCCTCCAGCGCGGCGAACTCCTCCAGCGCGAGCGGGTTGACCTTGCCGAGCTGCTGGTACGCCTTCTCGGCCGCCCGCAGCCGCTTCTCCTGCTCGGCCCGGACGTACGGGTACGGCTCCCCCGGCTCCTGCCCCTCCTCCGGCGTGGCCGGCGGGACGGGCTGGTCGGGCCCGTACGAGGCGAGCAGTTCGCCGCCGTCGATGCCGAACTCCTCCAGCGCCCTGGCCTCCAGCTGCTCGATCCGCAGGCGCTTCTCGGCCCGCAGGACCTCGTCCCGGTGGCCGGCGTCGACCAGCTTGTCCAGCTCCTCCTTGAGGCCCCGGCCGTGCTCGCGGTGCTCCCGCAGCTCCGTCTCGCGCTCGGCGCGCTCGCGTTCGACCGCCGCCCGCCCGGCGTCCGCACGCGCGAGCGACACCTCCAGGCAGGCGAGCAGTTGCCGGGAGCCCGCCGCGACGGCGTTCGCCACCCCGGCGTCGTGCTGCGCGCGCCGACGGCGCTCGGCGGCGCGGGCGCGCGCCTCGCGCTCGGCGCGGGCGGCGCGGTCCAGCTGGTCGGCCCGGCCGGCCAGGGCGCGGCCCCGCTCCTCGTGGGTGCGCACGGCGAGACGCGCCTCCAGTTCGGTCTGCCGGGCGGCCGAGGCGGCCCCGGCCAGCCGCTGCTGCTCGGCCGGGTCGGGCTCGTCCTCCCCCGCGTCGGCCGAGTCCTCGGCGGCGGCCAGGCGTTCGGCCAGTTCCTCGGCGGTGGCGAGCAGGTGGGCGAGGCCATCCTCCGCCCGGGCGGCGGCCGCCGACAGGCGTTCGGCCTCGCCGGCGGCGGCGCGGGCCTGACCGCCGAGGCGGCCGAGCGCGCCGGCCACCTGGGCCCGTTCCTTCTCCGCGTGCCGCCGCTGGGCGGAGAGCCGTTCCACCTCGGCCGCCGACTCGCTCTTCAATGCGGCGAGTTCGGCCAGCCGTTCGGCCGCGGCGGCGCAGCGGAGGGCGAGTTCGTCGATCGCGCGGGCCGTCTCATCCACGGCGGCCTGGGTCTCCAGCAGGCTCGGCGCAGCGCCGGAGCCGCCGCGGGCGTAACCGTTGCCTAGCCGGTCGCCGTCGGCGGTGACGGCGCTCAGGGCGGGGTGGTCGGAGATCAGGGACAGGGCGTCGTCGAGGGTGCCGACGACGGCGACCCCGGCCAGCAGCGTCCGCGCGGCGGCGACCAACTCGGGCGGTCCGTCCAGCAGTTCGGCCGCCCAACGGGCTCCGGCGGGCAACTCCGCCACGGCGCGCGGGGGTTCGGGCGCACCGGCGATGAGCAGCGCGGCCCGGCCGGCGTCGTCGGCGCGCAGCAGGCGCAGCGCGGCGACCGCGGCGTCCGGCGAGTCGACGGCCACCGCGTCGGCCGCGGCGCCGAGCGCGGCGGCGACGGCGACCTCGTGGCCGGGGGCGATCCGCAGGAGGGCGGCGGCCGGGCCGAGCAGCCCGGTCAGCCGCTCGCCCGCCGCGAGCAGCGCGCCGCTGCCGTCCTTGCGGCGCAGTCCGAGCGCCAGCGCCTCGTGGCGCGCGGTGAGCCCGGCGCGTTCGCGCTCGGCGGCGCCGGCCGCCTCCCGGGCCGCGGTGAGGTCGCGTTCGACGGCGGCGAGCCGTGCGCGGGCCTCGTCGTGGGCGGCGTCGGCGCGTTCGTCTTCGCCGGCGAGGCCGTCGACCTGCTCCTGCAGCTGTTCGAACTCCTCCTGCGCGGCCCCGGCGCGCAGGAGCGCCTCGTCCCTGGCCTCGGCGAGCCGGCCGATCTCGGCCTGGGCCGAGGCGGCCTTGGAGCGGGCGGCCGCCGCCTGCCCCTGGAGCCGGGCGAGCCCCTCGCGGCGGTCGGCGATGGCGCGGGCGACGTCGCGCAGCCGGCGTTCCTCGGCGGCCAGGTCGCGTTCCAGTTCGTTCCTGCGTTCGACGGCCTCGGCCAGTGCGTACCGGGCCTCCTCCAGCGCCTCGGCGAGGGCGGCCTCCTCCTCGCGGACGCGCTCGGCCTCCTGTTCGAGTTCTTCCGGGTCCCGGCCGCGCCGTTCCTCGCCCTGTCCCCCGGCGACGGCGTGCCGGGCCCGCGCCTCGGCGAGTCCGATCGTGCCGCGGGTGCGCTCGGCGAGCGCGGAGAGCCGGTACCAGGTCTGCCGGGCCGTCTCCAGGCTCGGGCCGAGCTGCTCGACCTGCGCCTCCAGGACGCGCTCGCGCTGGACGGCGCCGGCCAGCTCCTGCTCGACGGTGGTGCGGCGCAGGCGCAGCGCGAGCTCGTCGGCGATCTCGGCCTCGACGGCCGTGCGGAGGGCGAGCAGGTCGTCGGCGAGCAGCCGCAGCCGGGCATCGCGCAGGTCGGCCTGGATGCCGGCGGCGCGGCGGGCGATCCTGGCCTGCCGGCCGAGCGGACCGAGCTGGCGGCGCAGTTCGGCCACCAGGTCCTGGACGCGGTTGAGGTTGGCCTGCATCGCGTCGAGCTTGCGCAGCGCCTTCTCCTTGCGCTTGCGGTGCTTGAGCACGCCGGCCGCCTCCTCGATGAAGGCCCGGCGGCCCATCGGGTCGGCGTGCAGGACGGAGTCCAGCTGCCCCTGGCCGACGATGACGTGCATCTCGCGGCCGATGCCGGAGTCGGAGAGCAGTTCCTGGATGTCGAGGAGCCGGCAGGTCTGGCCGTTGAGCGCGTACTCGCTGCCGCCGTTGCGGAACATCGTCCGGGTGATGGTCACCTCGGCGTACTCGATGGGCAGTGCGCCGTCGGTGTTGTCGATGGTGAGGCTGACCTCGGCGCGGCCGAGCGGGGCGCGCCCGCTGGTCCCGGCGAAGATGACGTCCTCCATCTTGCCGCCGCGCAGCGACTTGGCGCCCTGCTCGCCCATGACCCAGGAGAGCGCGTCGACGACGTTGGACTTGCCCGAGCCGTTCGGGCCGACGACGCAGGTGATGCCCGGCTCGAAGCGCAGCGTGGTGCTGGAGGCGAAGGACTTGAACCCGCGCAGCGTCAGACTCTTCAGGTGCACGCGGCCGGTCTCCTCATCGCTCGCCGGGGTTCACGGGCCCCGACGGCGACTGTATCCGGCGGGCGGGCGACCCGAGGCGTCCGGACACGACGAAGGGACGCCACAACCGGGCGTCCCTTGCATGCTGCGACCCTTTCGGGGCGGCTCAGTGCACAGCGGCGTCGATCTGCGAGGACCGGGCGGGACTCAGGTGAGAGCCGGCTCCCGCTGGTCCAGATCGATGCTGTTGAGCAGCGAGTGCTCGTCAGCGACAGCGGTGAGAGCGTCGTTCTCAGCCTGCATCCGAAGGAGCTCGGCTTCAAGGTCCTGGACGCGCTGCTGAAGCCGTCGCATCTCGGAGAGCATTCGCGGGTCGGGGCCGCCGACGTACCCGAGAAGCGCCTTTGCCATGATGAATGGTCCTCCACGCTGAGTGACCGAACCGGAACGGTACAGGTCTAGGGGGAAGGGGGACGCACGCGCGGCGCGCCACCGGAAGTGCCGGCTTGGCACCACGGCGCAACCACCGTGAGCAGGGCTCACGAGGGCATGCACCGGCCGGGAAAACGCGGTCGTGTGCGCGGGCTTCCAGCGTCTCACCAAAGACGGTACGGGTCAACACGATCACCGCACGCTACCGCGCCCCTGTCACCTGCCTGGCGGTGTCGTCACGCCGAGGGGGTCCGGGCCCGGGTCCACCACCTGCTCGTGGATCATCGTTCGATGCGGAGTCAACCACGAGTCTGCCCGGATGGCAACCGTATGACACCGCCGGTTGAGGATCTTTTCCCCCGGGGGCCGTGCGTACGCGGGGGAAGGTGGATCTCAGCGGATCTCGAAGCCCTCGTAGCCGGCGCCGACGGCGGTCCAGATCTCGGTCACGCCGCTCACGCTGCCGGGCGTGTCGGGGCCGCGGAGCAGCGCGAGGAGTTCCTCGCAGTCGGCGGCGAGGCCCTCGGCCACCACCTGGACCCGGCCGTCGCCGAGGTTGCTGGCGTAACCGGTCAGGCCGACCTCCAGCGCCCGCGCCCTGGTCCACCAGCGGAACCCGACCTGCTGGACCTTCCCCCGGACCCAGGCGGTGACCCGGACCGGTTCCTCACCATGGGCGTCGCGACCGTGCATGCCCCGACCCTAACCGGCCGCGGGGCCGGTCACAGCTCCGCGGGCCCCTCGACGGTCCACCCCGGGCTGTGCACCCTGGCGTGCAGTTCCCCGCGCCGGGCCTCCCGGCCGCAGGTGCGGCAGACCCAGGCCGCGTCGAAGTCGTGCGGCTCGTGCCCCTGCGGCTGGTGGTCGAAGGTGACCGGCGACTCGGGCAGCAGCCACCGGTCGCCCCAGGTGCGCAGCGCGTGCGCGAGCGGGGCGAGGTCCCGGCCGGCCTCGGTGAGGTGGTACTCGAACCGGGGCGGCCGCTCGCTGTAGGCGCGCCGCTCGACGATGCCGGCCTCCTCCAGCGCCCGCAGCCGGGCGGTGAGCCGGTCCCGCGGAGCGCCGGTGTTGCGGGCGATCCGGTCGAAGCGGTGGTTGCCGTAGAACAGCTCGCGCACCGCCAGCAGGGCCCACTTCTCGCCGACGACGTGCAGCGCCGCCGCCATCGAGCAGGGCCGGCCGGGCAGGGCGGCGGGGGCCGACGGGAGCGGGCCCGGGGTGTCAGGGGTCACAGCGCCAGCGTGCCACACAGGGTTGTGTTCTCAAACCCGGACCGAACGGCAGTGCGGCCCCGCCGGAGGATCCGGCGGGGCCGCAGCGGGGGCGTGCGTCAGGTCAGCGGGTCACCAGTCGCCGCCACCACCGCCGAAGTCGCCGCCGCCGCTCCAGTCACCACCGCTGAAGTCCCCGGCGTTGAAGTCCGCCCCGGTGAAGTCGCCGCCCTCGTACTGGTCCTGGTAGCCGTGGTGGCCGCCACCCTCCATCATCGGCGCCGCGGCGTAGGCCGGGCCGCTGCTCATCATCGAGCCGAGCACGGTGCCCACCAGCAGGCCGGGCAGCAGGCCGCCGCCGAAGCCGCTGTAGTAGCCGCCCGCGTACGGGGCGTACGCCGGGCCGGCGTTCCAGTACGGCTGCGGGCCGTACTCGGTGTCGACCGTGCGGACGGCCGGGTCGAGGCCGGCGGCGACGCGGTCCGCGTCGGCCTGGCAGACCGGGACGCTGCGGGCGGAGCCGCCCGCCGGGGCCCAGTCGACGTCCTTGACGGAGGGGCCGTGGCGCGGGTCCATGAAGCACGGGGGCCGGCGCTCGGGCAGCGGGCGCTTGTCGCGCCGGGCGGACAGGGTGGCCAGGGCGAACCGGCCGTCCTCGATCGTCTCGGTGACGACCTTCACGTCCTCGGGCTTCTTGGCCTCGTCCATCAGGCGCTTGGCCTTTTCGTACGAGTCGAGCGCGTGGCTGTAGTCGGTCCGCTGGACGTCGTCGGCGTCCGCGGCCCGCGGGTCGAAGTCCAGGCGCTCCAGCTCGACGCCGTAGGCGGTGATGTCCTCGTCGACCACGCGGCGCAGCTGCTCCAGCTCGGCGCGGGCCTGCTCCTCCTTGCGCTTCTTGGCCCGGCGGAAGAGGAAGAAGACGCCGGCGCCGGCCAGTGCGAGCAGGACGACCGGGATGACCACCCAGGCGATCGAGGTGCTGTGGTTCACCCCGGTGCCCTTGGTCTGCGGGGCGGCCTGGTCGACGAAGTCGTTCAGGGTGGCGTTGATGTCGCCCTTGTCCGCGCGGGCGACGGCACCCGAGATCCGCTCCGCGGCGCCGACGCCCATCGCGCCGCGGTCGGCGTGGGCCAGGAACCCGCCGGTCCCGCGCCAGACGCCGTAGACCCCGTCGATGCCCACCAGGGTGCGCAGATCGGTGAGGATGGTGTCCTTGTTGGCACTGTCGGGGACGACCGCGATGAAGATCGGCTTGTCGGCCTTCTCGATCTTTTTGGTCAGGGCGTCCGCCTGCGCCTGGCTGAAGCGGTCCAGCATCGTCGGGGCGACGTAGACCTGCCCCTTCTTCAGGGTGGCCGCGGCGTCGCTCAGGCCGCCGGCGGCGGAGGCCGCCGGAGCGAGCAGGAGCAGAAGCCCGAGCAGCGTCGCCGCGACCACGGCGAGCGGCCCGGTGCCCCGGGAACGTCGAGCAAGGGTTCTCATGACACCCGACGCTACCGCGACCGGCGGCCGAGCACGGCATACCCTTCGCATACTGGTGATGAAGGGATTCCCCGCCGGATGCCGGGGCCGTCCCCTCCTCGGGGATGAGATTTCCCCCACGTCACCCTGAAGCGGACTGCCGCCGGGAACCGCGGCAGGCGGCCGGACGTACGTCCCGGCAGGCCCGGAGCGGTCGGAGGGGGTGTCCTGACCGTATCGTGCGGACGGACACAGCGGCCCCGTACCGTCGGTCCATTACCCGTTCTTGACCCAACGCCCTTCGTGGCCCCAACCCCTCTGATCGGAGCGCTCGGTGATCATCGGCCTCGTCACCGCCGTGGCGGCATCCGCCTGTTACGGCACAGGCTCGGTCCTGCAGGCCGTCGGTTCCCGCCGGTCCGCCCGCGAGGAGGCCGCCAAGGGCGCCTCCACCGCCACGACCGAGCACGGCGGGCCGAGCCTGACCTCGACCGCGAAGGCCGCCGTCACCTGGGAATTCATCCTCGGCTCGGTGCTCGACCTGATCGGCTTCGGCCTCGGCGCGCTGGCCGCCCGGCTGCTGCCGCTGTTCCTGTCCCAGACGATCATCAGCGCCAACCTGGTGATCACCGCGGTGCTGAGCATCAAGCTGCTCGGCATCCGGCTCAAGCGGCTGGAGTGGGCGTCGATCGGCGTGCTCTGTTCGGCGCTGGTGCTGCTGGCCGTCTCGGCCGGCCCGGAGGGCGGCCACCACGCCGCGATGTCCTTCCACTGGTGGCTGCTGATCATCACCACCGTCCTGCTGGTCGGCGGCAGCCTGCTGGTGCGGCGGATGGGCTCCAAGGGCGCGATCGTCGCCGGTCTGCTCTCCGGCCTCGGCTTCGGCGCACTCGGCGTCGGCGTGCGCATCCTCAACGGCGTCGAGCCGTTCGACCTCGGCGGCCTGCTGTCCGACCCGGCGCTGTACGCGATCCTCATCGGCGGCCTGGGCGGCATGTACGTGCACACGGTCGCGCTGCAGATCGGCTCGGTGAACGGCGCGACGGCCGCCCTGGTGGTCGGCGAGACGGTGCTGCCCGGCGCGGTGGGCGTGCTGTGGCTCGGCGACTCCTCCAAGGCGGGCCTGGGCTGGCTCGGCGTGGTCGGCTTCCTGCTCGCGGTGGTGTCCGCCGTCGGCGTCGCCTACTTCGGCCAGGGTGACCACGGCGCCCTCGGCGACGCGGCCGACCACAAGCCCGAACTCGCCCACAAGTAGGGCGCCTTGCCCGCGCCCGCGGGCGGCCCCCGCCGTGAGCTCCCGCCGCGCTACCGCGGCACCCGCTGGCAGCGGGGGCAGAAGTAGCTGGAGCGGTTCATCCACGCGGCCCGGCGGATCGCGGTGCCGCAGCGGCGGCAGGGCTCCTGCTCGCGGCCGTACGCGTCGAGGTCCCGCGAGAAGTAGCCGCTCTCGCCGTTCACGTTGACGTACAGGCTGTCGAAGCTGGTGCCGCCGACGGCCAGCGCCGCGGTCATCACGTCGCGGGCGTTGGCCAGCAGCACCGCGGCCTGCGGGCGGGTGAGCGTCGCCGTCGGCCGGTCGTAGTGCAACTTGGAGCGCCAGAGCGCCTCATCGGCGTAGATGTTGCCGACACCGCTGATCAGCGTCTGGTCGAGCAGCGCGCGCTTGACGGTGGTGCGCTTGGCCCGCAGCGCGGCCACGAAGGCCTCGTCGTCGAAGCGCGGGTCGAGTGGGTCGCGGGCGATGTGCGCGAGGGAGACCGGCGTGCCCTCCGGGTCGCCCTCCTCGGCCTCCTCGACCGCGAGGCCGCCGAAGGTCCGCTGGTCGACGAAGCGCAGTTCGCGTCCGCCGTCGAAGAAGCGCAGCCGCACCCGCAGGTGCGTCTCGTCGGGCACCGCCGGGTCCTGGACGAGGAGTTGGCCGCTCATGCCGAGGTGGCCGAGCAGGGAGAACCCGGCGCCGGTGCCGGCCAGCGGCAGCCACAGGTACTTTCCGCGGCGCTGCGCGGCGCCGAGCGTCGTGCCGGTGAGCCGGGCGGCGAAGTCGGCGGCGCCGGCGGGCTGACGGCGCACCGCGCGCGGGTGCAGGACCTGGACGTCGGAGACCACCCGGCCGGCGACCCAGTTCGCCAGACCGCGGCGGACGACCTCGACCTCGGGGAGTTCGGGCAAGGGAGCATTCCTCCTGCGCAAGGGGATCGGCAGGAGGAAGGCTACTGCGTCGTCACGCGCCGGCGGGCAGCCGGTCGGCGTACTTCTCCTTGATCGCGCGCCAGGCGCTCTCGGCGGCCTTCTGCTCGGCCTCCTTCTTCGAGCGGCCGACGCCGCTGCCGAAGTCCTGGCCGGCCACGCGGGCCACCGCGGTGAAGGTCTTCTCGTGGTCCGGACCGGACTCCATGACCACGTACTCGGGCACGCCGATGCTCACCGAGGCCGTGAGCTCCTGCAGGCTGGTCTTCCAGTCCAGGCCCGCGCCCAGCTGAGAGGACTCCTCGATCAGCGGGTCGAACAGGCGGTGGACGAACTCGGTCGCCGCGTCCAGGCCCTGGTCCAGGTAGACGGCGCCGATGACGGCCTCGACGGTGTCCGCGAGGATCGACGACTTGTCGCGGCCGCCGGTGCCCTCCTCGCCCTTGCCGAGGCGGATGAAGGTGCCCAGGTCGAGACCGCGCCCGACGTCCGCGAGCGCGCGGGAGTTGACCACCGCGGCGCGCAGCTTGGCGAGGGTGCCCTCGGGCACGTCCGGGTGGACGCGGTAGAGGGTGTCCGTCACCACGAGGCCCAGCACCGAGTCGCCGAGGAACTCCAGGCGCTCGTTGGTGGGCAGCCCGCCGTTCTCGTACGCGTACGAGCGGTGGGTCAGGGCACGTACCAGAAGGGCGCGCTCGAGCGTGTACCCGAGGCGCCCTTCCAGGACGTCGTATTCGGTCGAAGCCGGCCCACCGGCCCTGCCACCGCCCGAAGGACCCTTCGGGGCGGAGGACGCCTTGCGGGTGGAGTTACCGTCCGACATCGATCCGTGCACCCCGCCGATCAGACCGAGAGGACCTGGCGGCGGTTGTACGTGCCGCAGCTGGGGCACGCGATGTGGCCGAGCTTCGGCTCGTGGCAGCGGTCGCACGCCACGAGGGCCGGAACGACGGCCTTCCAGTTGGAACGGCGGTGGCGCGTGTTGCTGCGCGACATCTTCCGCTTCGGAACAGCCACGGCTACTTCTCCTGGTTCTCGGCGGCACCCTCACGGGTGTCGCTGTTCTTGATCCCGTCACCCTCGTCGCCGGGGGCGGCGGAGAGTCCCTGCAGAGCCGCCCACCGGGGGTCGGCGGCGTCGTGGTGGTGGGCCGGGTCGTCGCTCAGGCGCGCTCCGCACTCGGAGCACAGGCCCAGGCAGTCGTCCTGGCACACCGGCTGCAGCGGCAGTGCGAGCACCACCGCGTCACGCAGCACCGGCTGGAGGTCGAAGAAATCGCCCTCCAGGCGGTAAGTCTCTTCTTCCGAGTCCTCGTCGAGGTCCTCGGTCCCGGCGGTCCGGGCGCGGTGACGCTCGTCGGACTCCGGGTAGTAGTACAGCTCCTGGAAGTCCACGTCGATGTCGAACTCGACGGGCTCCAGGCACCGGACGCACTCGCCCTCGACCGTGGCCTCGGCGGTGCCGGTGACCAGCACGCCCTCGACCACGGACTCCAGGCGGAGGTCCAGCCGGATCTCGCTCTTCTCCGGCACGCCGATCACGTCGATGATCCCGAAGCCCTCGGGGGCCTCCAGGGCGCGGGACACCGTGCGCATCGAGCCCGGACGACGGCCGAGCTCGTGCGTGTCGAACACGAGGGGGTCGCGGTGGTCGAGGCGGTTCAAGGTGTCCTGACTTCCATGGAAGGTGATCGGTGGGCCCCATGCTCGGCGGCTTTGCGAGGGCAAGCCGAGAGTCCGACATGGAGGGGCCGGAGTGGTCAGACTACCGGAGTCTCCCGCCAGGCCCAACTTCGGTCCCGGAGGAGCCCCCCGGGACCGCACTCAGCGCCCGCCGAGCTCCCGCAGTCTGCTCATGTCGATCATGCTCGTGTCGAAGAAGCTCGTCTCGTCCAGCCCCTGCTGCTGCGGCACGACCGGCGGGGCGGCGGGCTGCTGCGGGTAGCCGTAGGCGTCGTACTGCTGCGCGGCGTAGCCCTGTTGTTGCTGTTGCTGTTGGTGGTGCTGCTGCTGATAGCCGTAGTCAGCTTGCTGCTGGCCCGCGTAGTCCCCGTGCTGCTGCGGGTACGCACCGGTGGCGTCCTGCTGCTGGTGGGCCCACTGGGCGGCGTACGGGTCGCCCTGGGCGGCTGGGTCGAAGCCGCCGCCGTACACCTCGGCGTACTGCCCGTTCTGCTGCTGGGCGGCCGCCGCGTACTGGTCGGCGCCGGGGTTCTGCCAGCCGGCCGCGGCCGGGGTCTGCTCCGGCCAACTCTGCTGCTGCGGCACGTCCTCGCGGTACCAGGCGAGCTCCTCGCCGTCGCCCTCGGCGGCGAAGCCCGCCGCGACCGCCTCGGCCCGCTCCTTGGCCTGCTGCGCCTCGTCGGCGGCGGCCAGGTAGGCGCCCAGCTCGTCGATCGGCCGCTTGCCGAGGAGCTTGTCCCGGCCCTTGCCGACGGCCTCCAGGGTCGCGCTGAGCACGTTCTCCAGGGTGGCGAGCTTCACATCGACGTACTCGTCGACCTCGGGGCTCGGGCTGACCCGCGGCTGGAACTCCTCGCCGTCCGTCTCGCCGTCGTACCCGTTCTCGAAGACGCTGGAGTCGCCGCGCAGCTTGGTCCGGCCGCGGCCGACGGCGCCGAGCGTCTTGGTCAGCACGACCTCGAAGTTGGCGAGCTTGCTGTCCACGTAGTCGTCGGCCTCGGCCCGCTTGGTCTCCACCTCGGAGCGCGCCTCCGCGAGGATCCGGTCCGCCTCGGCCTGGGCCCGGCGGACCACCTCGGTGTCCGAGATCAGGGAGCCGCGCTCGGCGTGCGCGCCCTGGATGATCCGGTCGGCCTCGGCCTGGGCGCCGGCCACCACCTGCTCGTGGTCGGCCATCACCGACTGCGCCTGGGCCAGTTCGGCGGGCAGGACCGCCTTCAGGTCGTTGAGCAGGCCGATCAGCTCGGCCCGGTTCACCACGCAGGAGGCCGACATCGGCATCGAGCGGGCGTTCTCGATCGCCGCCACGATCTCGTCGACCTTGTTCTGCACGTCCACGGGGCTTCGTCTTTCCGTGTGCCGCCGACGGTCCGGCGGAGGCAGGCCCGGCGCGGTGGACCTCACCGCAGGGCAGGAATACAGACACAGACTGTACGGCCACCGCGGGGCGCGGTCACAACGCCCGAGCCGGGCCGGGCCCCCGGGGGATCCCGGCGACCCGGACAAACCATGACGAAGCGACAGGAAGGGAACGGCCGGACTACTGCTCGGCCTTGCGCTCCGCGATCCGCTCGACCAGCCGGCGGTGCACCGTCCCCGGCAGGAGGTGCGAGACGTCGCCGCCGTACGAGGCCACCTCCTTGACCAGCGTCGAGGACAGGAAGCTGTACGTCGGCGAGGTCGGCACGAACAGCGTCTCGACGCCCGTCAGCCCGTGGTTCATCTGGGCCATCTGCAGCTCGTAGTCGAAGTCGCTGACGGCCCGCAGCCCCTTGATGATCGCGGGGATGCCGCGCTCGCGGCAGAAGTCCACCAGCAGTCCGTGGTGCGACTCGACCACCACGTTCCCGAAGTCCGCGGTGACCTCCTCGATCAGGCCGATCCGCTCCTCGACGCTGAACATGCCGCGCTTGCTCCGGTTGATCAGCACCGCGACGTGCACCACGTCGTAGAGCTTCGAGGCCCGCTCGATGATGTCGAGGTGGCCGTTGGTGATCGGGTCGAACGAACCGGGGCAGACGGCTCGGCGCATGGCGTTTGTGCTCCCTCGTGGGGTGACGGCTGCTGCGGGCCTCGGCCCGCTACTCGTGCTGGCGGGCGGCGGCGCGACCGTACCAGAGCGTGCCCTCGCCGTAGCGGCGGGAGCGCAGCACCTCGAAGCCGTCGGGCCAGCCGAACTCTCCGCCGCGGGTGCTGCGCTCCACGGTGACGAGTGCGCCCTCCGCGAGCCAGCCCCCGGCCAGGAGTGTGATCAGCATCTCGCGCAGCTCGTCGTCCGTGACGGCGTACGGAGGATCGAGGAACACCAGGTCGTACGGGGCCTGCGGGGGCGGCCCGGCGACCACCTTCTCGGCCTTGGCGGCCTTCACCTCCGCGCCCGGCAGGCCGATCGTGCGGACGTTCTCGCGGATCACCCGGGCCGCCTGGCCGTCCGCCTCGACCAGCAGGACGTGCTCGGCACCCCGGGACAGCGCCTCGAGGCCGACCGCGCCCGATCCGCCGAACAGGTCGAGCATCCGGCTCCCGTGCAGGGTGCCGCGCAGCGCCTCCAGGGTGGAGAACATCGCCTCACGGGCCTTGTCGGAGGTCGGTCGGGTGCCCCGGCCTGGCGGTACGGCCAGCCGGCGGCCGCCGGCCGCTCCGGCGATCACGCGGGTCATGGTGGTGGGAGGTCCTTTCGTCGCTGCCCGACCACGCTACCCGCCCCGTGCCGAAGGGGAGCGCCGGTGCCGACGGTCATCGCTCCGAGCGGACCGCAGGCGAGTGGGCGAATGGCGGCGGCGGACCTGCCGGGAGGCCCGGCAGGTCCGCCGCCGCTACCCGGTCAGCTCGCCTCGGAGCCCGTCGACTGCGCCGGGACCGCCGCGCCGAGCAGGGCCGGCGAGGCGTAGCGGGACCAGGACAGGCAGCCGTCGGGCGGGCAGAACTCGGGGCGGCGCGGGTCGTGCCCGAGCTCGCGCAGCTTGGTGCGGACGGAGTCGGGCGTGCGGCCGAAGCGGGCGGCGATCCGGGCGACGGTCTCGCCGTCGTGGAAGCGCCGGACCAGTTCCTCCTCGTGCTGCGGCACCCAGGGGGCGCCGTGGCCGGGGTACAGCTCGCGCAGCACGTCGCGGTCGGGGATGGGCTCGGAGACGTCGGCGACGATCGCCAGCGCCCGCAGCGCGCGGTTGAGCGCGATCCGCAGCGAGGCGACGTCCTCGACCGGCAGGCGGAGCTTGCCCGAGGCGAGCGGCGCGGCGGCCGCCCCCTCGCGCCAGCCGGTCAGGGTGAGGGTGACCTCGCGGTCGTCGTCGCTGGCGAGTTCGATCCGGAAGACCTTGTCGCCCAGCGGGAGCTCGTTGAGATGACGGAATGCCATGGCAGGACCCCCAAGTGTCGCGCCAGGTACGCACCTTGAGGGTGCGCCCTGAACACCTTCATTCTCTCGCGGGGGTCTGACAATTCCCGGGCCGCGCGGGTACGACCGGCCCGCTCAGCCCTTCTCCATGTAGGCCGCGCGGTCCTCGTCGATGAGGCTCTCCAGGGCGGTGCGCAGCTCCGGGTGGGCGGCGAGCTCCGGGTCCTCGGCGACCAGCCGGGTGGCCTCCGTCCGGGCGGTGAGGATGACCTGCTCGTCCTCCAGCACCGAGAGCACCTTGAGCGAGGACTTCACGCCGGACTGCGCCTGGCCCAGCACGTCGCCCTCGCGGCGCTGTTCGAGGTCGATCCGGGACAGCTCGAAGCCGTCCAGCGTGCCGGCCACCGCCTCCAGCCGGGCCCGGGCCGGGCTGCCCGCCGGCATGTCGCTGACCAGCAGGCACAGGCCCGCCGCGCTGCCGCGGCCGACCCGGCCGCGCAGCTGGTGCAGCTGGGAGACGCCGAAGCGGTCGGCGTCCATGATGACCATCGCGGTGGCGTTGGGGACGTTGACGCCGACCTCGATCACGGTGGTGGCGACCAGGACGTCCACCTCCCCGGCCGAGAACCGGCGCATCACGTCGTCCTTGGCCTCGGGGGCGAGCCTGCCGTGCAGGATCTCCACCCGCAGGCCGCTCAGCGGACCCTTCACCAGCTTCTCGGCGGTCTCCACCACCGAGAGCGGGGGCCGCCGTTCGTCGCTCCGGGCACCGGCGTCGGCGATGTCCTCGAAGTCCTCCTCGGCGGCCTTGCGCTTCTTCTTGGGATCGGCGGCCGGTTCCTCGTCCCCGATGCGGGGGCAGACGACGTACGCCTGGTGGCCCTTGCCGACCTCCTCGCGGACCCGTTCCCAGGCGCGGGCGAGGAAGTTGGGCTTCTCGACGGCGGGGACGACGTGGGTGGAGATCGGGGAGCGGCCGGCCGGGAGCTGGTCCAGGACGGAGGTCTCCAAGTCCCCGAAGACCGTCATCGCGACGGTGCGCGGGATCGGGGTGGCGGTCATCACCAGCAGGTGCGGCGGCTGGTCGCCCTTGGCGCGCAGCGCGTCCCGCTGCTCGACGCCGAAGCGGTGCTGCTCGTCGACGACGACGAGGCCGAGGTCCTGGAACTGGACCTTGTCCTCGATCAGCGCGTGGGTGCCGATGGCGATCCCGGCGTCCCCGCAGGCCATGTCGAGCAGCGCCTGGCGACGGGCCGGGACGCCCATCGAGCCGGTGAGCAGCACGACCCGGGTGCCGAGGTCGGAGCTGCCGAGCATGCCGCCCTCGGCGAGGTCGCCCATCATCTCGACGATCGACCGGTGGTGCTGCTGGGCGAGCACCTCGGTGGGCGCGAGCAGGACGGCCTGGCCGCCGGCGTCCACCACCGCGAGCATCGCGCGCAGCGCGACCAGCGTCTTCCCGGAGCCGACCTCGCCCTGGAGCAGGCGGTGCATCGGGTGCTCGCTCGCGAGGTCGGCGGCGATCTCGGCGGACACCTTCCGCTGCCCCTCGGTGAGGGTGAACGGCAGCCGCTCGTCGAACGCGTCCAGCAGGCCGCCCTCGCGGGCCCGGCGGGGCTTGGCGGGCAGCGCGGACTCGGCGGCCCGGCGCTGCGCGAGGGCGACCTGGAGGACGAAGGCCTCGTCCCAGCGCAGCCGGCTCTGGGCGCGCTCGCGGTCGGCCTGGCCGCGCGGGCGGTGGATCAGCTCCAGGGCCTCCGGGAGCGGGATCAGGTCGTGCCGCTCGCGCAGTTCGGCGGGCAGCGGCTCGCCGACGTCGCCGAGGTGTTTGGTGAGCGCGGTGTCGATGCAGATCGACAGCTTCCAGCTGGGCATCTGGGCGCTCGCGCCGTACACCGGGATGAGCCGGCCGGCGAACTGCTGCGCGGCGTCCGACCCGGCGTCCTCGTCGAGCAGTTGGTAGTCCGGCGAGACCAGCTGGCGGGTGCGGTTGAAGACGTTGACCTTGCCGGCGAACAGGCCCTGGGCGCCGGACCTGAGCTCCTTCTGCCGCCAGCCCTGGTTGAAGAACACCAGCGAGAGCCGGCTGCGGCCGTCGGTGACGACGACCTCCAGCCGGTCGCCCTTGCGCCCGCGGAACGGGATGAGGGTGACCTTCTCGATCCGGGCCAGCACGGTGACGTGCTCGTCCACCTCCAGCTCGTCCAGGCTGGTGAGCTGACCGCGTTCGACGTAGCGGCGGGGGTAGTGGTGCAGGAGGTCCCCGACCGTGCGCAGCTTGAGGCTGTCGGCGAGCACCTTCGCGGTGCGGTCGCCGACGAGCTTGGTCAGTGGTTCATCGAGAGCGCCCATCAGGCCCCTGTTTACACCACCGCGCCGACAAACCGGGGCTGCGCCGGTCCGGTCCGGCGGCTACTCGACGCCGATCAGCAGCGGGGCCGCCTCCCGGCCGCCGTGGAAGACCACCGTGTCCACCTCGGGGCGGCCCTGGCGCACGTGCGCGACGAGGTGCTCGGCGAGCGCGTCGTCCGCGCCCTCGCCGAGGATCAGGGTGACGAGTTCGCCGCCCGCGCCGAGCATCCGGTCCAGCACGCTGGCCCCCACCTCGGCCGGGCCGGCGCCGATCACCGCGACGTCCCCGTCGATCAGGCCGAGCACGTCCCCGGCCTGGCACACCCCGGCCATCGTCCAGGACTCCCCCTCGGCGACGGCGAGTTCGGCGTAGCGGGTGGCACCGGCGGCGGAGGTCATGGCGACCACGTCCTCGTCGAAGCGGCGCCCGGCCTCGTGCACCGCGAGCGCCGCGAGCCCCTGCACCGGCGAGCGGGTGGGCAGGACGGCGATCCGCACGCCCTCCTCGCGGAGCTGGTCGGCGGCGGCGCCCGCGGCGGCGCGCAGTTCGGGGTCGTTGAGCAGCAGGACCACCTCGCGCGCGCCCGAGCGCCGGACGGCGGCGGCGAGTTCGGCGCTGGCGGTGGGGCGGTCCGGATCGGCGCGGAGCACGACGGCGCCGGCCTGCTCGCAGAGTTCGGCGAGGCCCTCGCCGCACACCACGGAGAGCACCGCGCGGGCCGGTTCCTCGTGCTTGCCGGGCTCGGCGGCGGCGCCGGAGCGGGCGGCGGCCTCGGCGAAGTGCGTGATGCGGATCTGGTGCGGCCGGCCGGCCCCGATGCCGGCCTCGACGGCGGCGCCGGCGTCGTCGACGTGGACGTGGACGTTCCACAGGCCGTCGCCGCCGCCGATCACGAGCGAGTCGCCGAGTTCGGCGAGCCGCGCGCGCAGCGCGGGAAGGGCGTCGTCGGGGGCGTCCAGCAGGTAGATGACCTCGAAGGCGGGGTGGCCGGGGCCGGGCGGACGCACGTGGGCCTCGCAGCTCTCCGGGAGGTCCCCGCGCAGCGCGACCGGTCCCATCGGCTGGTGCCCGGCGACGGCGTCGGCGAGCGCGCCGAGGACGGCCACCAGGCCGCGCCCGCCGGCGTCGACGACCCCGTTCTCGGCGAGCACGGCGAGCTGCTCGGGGGTGTGCCGCAGGGCGTCCCGGGCGGCCCGGTACGCGGTGTCGGCGACCTGCGCGAGCCCACCCCCGGCCCGGACGGCCTCCCGGGCGGCGACCCGGGCGACGGTCAGCAGCGTGCCCTCGACGGGCTCCGCGACGGCCTGGTAGGCGGAGTCGGCGGCCCGCTGGAGGGCGGCCCGCAGCTGGTCGGCGCCGCCGCCGTCGGCCAGCGTCTCGGCGGTGCCGCGCAGCCACTGGGCGAGGATCACGCCGGAGTTGCCGCGGGCGCCGACCAGCGCGCCCCGGGCCATCGCCCGGACCGTGTCGGCCAGGCCGGGGGCCGGCCCGTCGGCCGGGTCGGCGAAGCGGCTCTCCACCTCGGCGGCGGCGGACTCGACGGTCAGGTAGAGGTTGGTGCCGGTGTCGCCGTCCGGGACGGGATAGACGTTGAGCGCGTCGATCTCCTCGCGCGCCTGGCCGAGCGCGCGCAGGGCGAGCTGGCACCAGGTGCGCACGGCCGGGGCGTCGAGCGTGTGCAGCACCAGGTCTCCTCCGGATGGGACGCCGTGATGGCCTCAGGTCGAACGGCGAGGGGTGATACCGGCAGGTTATCGGGGGCCGGGAGGGGCCGCCCGGACCGTCGGCCGCAGCGATCACCCGAGCGGTCATGGTAGTTTCGTTGAACGGGAGCAAGCGTTGTATGCTCTTCCGGTTGCCTGGAACAATCCGGGCGCACCCCCCAGGTCGGTCCGGTCCACGCGAGTGTTCCGGTGGTCTGGTGGGTTGTCGAAAGTAACTGATCTGAAGTCTTGGAGTGACTCCTGTGGCTGCCAACTGCGACGTCTGCGGCAAGGGGCCGGGCTTCGGCAACAGCATCTCCCACTCGCACCGCCGTACCCCCCGTCGTTGGAACCCCAACATCCAGACGGTGCGCGCTGTGATTGGGCGGACGCCGAAGCGGCTCAACGTCTGCACCTCGTGCATCAAGGCCGGTAAGGTCTCGCGCTGACGCGCAGACCGGCATGCCGGTCCTCCAGTGGAGGCCGGTCCATCCTCGGATGGACCGGCCTCCACTGTTTTTTCCGGACGCACCCGGGCCTCCGGGAAGCGCCGACGCCGGTGGGCGGGTCCTGACGGGGGCCCGCCCACCGGCGTCCGTCAGCGCCAGCGCCAGGCGTGGTCGACCGGGCCGATCCCGGCGCCCAGGGCGAAGCCGCCCGCGATCGCGCCGGTGACGTACTCCTTGGCCGAGCCGACGGCCTCCGGCAGCGGCTCGCCCTTGGCGAGTCCGGCGGCGATCGCGCTGGCCAGGGTGCAACCGGTGCCGTGGGTGTGCCGGTTGTCGTGGCGCGGCGCCCGGTACCAGTGCTCCTCCCCCGGCCCGCCGTACAGCAGGTCGGCGGCCTCGCCCTCCAGGTGTCCGCCCTTGACCAGGACCCAGCGCGGCCCGAGGTCGAGCAGTGCCTTGGCGGCGTCCAGCATCCGCCCCTCGTCCTCGACGGTGCGGCCGGTGAGCTGGGTCACCTCGTGCAGGTTGGGCGTGGCCAGGGTGGCCACCGGCAGCAGCTTCTCGCGGACGGTCGCGACGGCCTCGGCGGCGAGGAGCGCGTCCCCGTGCTTGGAGACGCCGACCGGGTCGACGACCACCGGGGCGTCCACCCCGGCCAGCAGGTCCGAGACGGTCTCGACGAGCTCGATCGACGCGAGCATCCCGGTCTTCACGGCCTGCACGCCGATGTCGTCGACCACGCTGCGGAACTGGGCCCGGACGGCCTCGGCGGGCAGCTCCCAGTAACCCTGGACGCCGAGCGAGTTCTGCGCGGTGACGGCGGTGATCACGCTCATGCCGTGGACGCCGAGGGCCAGCATGGCCTTGAGGTCGGCCTGGATGCCGGCGCCGCCGCCGGAGTCGGAGCCGGCGACGGTGAGCACGCGGGGAGGAGCCGCGTGGGGAGGTGCAGTCGAAACCATGGGCCCAACCTACCTCCGCGTGTTCAGAGCACGGCCTCCGATTCCGCCCAGCGGTCCTCCGGCACCGTCTTCAGCCGGGTCACCGCCTCCGCGACCGGCCGCAGCTCGATGGCGTTCCCGCGCAGCGCCGTGAAGTACCCGAACGCCCCCGCGTGCACGGCCTCCACCGCGTGCCACCCGAACCGGGTCGCGAGCACCCGGTCCCGCGCGGTCGGGATGCCGCCGCGCTGGGTGTGGCCGAGGATGACCGGGCGGGCCTCCTTGCCGAGCAGGTTCTCCAGCTCGTTGGCGAGCCGGTTGCCGATCCCGCCGAAGGTCCGGTGCCCGAACCGGTCGACCTCGCCGTGGTCGAAGCGCATCGTGCCGGGCATCGGGGCGGCGCCCTCGGCGACGGCGATGATGGCGAACTTCTTGCCGCGCGCGAAGCGGTCCTCGACCATCCGGGCCACCGCCTCGATGTCGAACGGCTTCTCCGGGATCAGGATGCCGTGGGCGCCGCCGGCCATGCCCGCGGTGAGGGTGATCCAGCCGGTGTGCCGGCCCATCAACTCGACCACCATGACGCGCTGGTGGGACTCGGCGGTGGTCTTCAGCCGGTCGATCGCCTCGGTGGCGACGTGCACCGCGGTGTCGAAGCCGAAGGTGACGTCGGTCGCGTCGATGTCGTTGTCGATGGTCTTCGGCACCCCGACCACCGGCAGCCCGGCCTCGCTGAACAGCTTGGCGGCGGTCAACGTGCCCTCGCCGCCGATCGCGATCAGCGCGTCGATGCCGATGTCCCGCGCCAGCGTCTTGGCGTTCTCCACCGCCCAGGCGATCCGCTCGCGCTGGACCCTGGCCGAGCCGAGGATGGTGCCGCCGAGGGTGAGCAGACCGGTGACGTCGTCGTGCGAGACCGGGCGGGTGCGGCCCTCGATCAGGCCGAGGAAGCCGTCCAGGATCCCGACGATCTCGTCACCGTGCACATCGGTGCCCCGGTGCACCACGGAACGGATCACCGCGTTGAGGCCGGGGCAGTCGCCGCCGCTGGTCAGAACACCGATGCGCATGGTTGGTGCGTTCTCCGCTCGCAGTGGTCCGGACCACCCGCGCCGGAGGGCGGGCGGACTCGATCCCTCGCAAGCCTACGCAGAACCGACCCGCGAATCCCGCCCGCGGCACCCGGGAGCGTGACGTGCCGTACCCCTGTCCGAACGCCATCAGCCGTACTGCGTACGTCACTCGGCGAAGTGGTCCCAGCCGCCGACCCGGTCCCAGGGTGCGCCGTCGACCGTCACCCGGCCGCCGCGGGTCCCCCGGGGCCGGCCGGTCACCTCGCCCACCACCCGCCAGCGGGCCGGGAGTTGGATCCCGCGCGGGAACGTCGCCACGATCGCGTGGTCCTCGCCGCCGGACAGCACCCAGACCAGCGGGTCCACGCCGACGGCCTGGCCGATGTCGGCCATCTGCGCCGGGACGTCGAAGTCGGCGGCCTTCAGGTCGATGTCCACGTCGCTGGCGCGGGCCACGTGGCCGAGGTCGGCGACCAGTCCGTCGCTCACGTCGATCATCGAGGTCGCGCCCAACTCGGCCGCGGCCGGGCCGGCGTGGTACGGCGGTTCGGGGCGGCGGTGCGCCTCGACGAAGGCGCGCGGGGAACGGAAGCCGCGCTGGAGCACCGTCAGGCCGGCGGCGGACCAGCCCAGCCAGCCGGTCACCGCGACCACGTCGCCCACCTGCGCGCCCGAGCGCACCACGGCCGCGCGCCCCTGGAGGTCCCCGAGCGCCGTGATGGCGAGCATGACGGTGTCGCCGCGCACCACGTCGCCGCCGACCACGGTCGCGCCGGCCACCTGGCACTCGTCGCGCAGCCCGTCCATCAGCTCGGTGGCCCACGTGGTGGGCAGGTCGGCGGGGGCGACCAGACCGAGCAGTATCGCGGTCGGCACCGCGCCCATCGCGGCCACGTCGGCGAGGTTCTGGGCGGCGGCCTTGCGGCCGACGTCGTAGGCGGTGGACCAGTCCCGGCGGAAGTGCCGGTTCTCGATCAGGACGTCCGTGGTGGCCACCACCCGGCCGTCCGGGGCCTTCACCACCGCCGCGTCGTCGCCCGGGCCGAGGTCGACCGCGTCGGTGAGCGGTACCCGGGCGGTCAGCTCCCTGATGAGGCCGAACTCGCCGAGCTCGCCCACGGTCCCCTGCATCTGCCGTCCTCTCGCACTTCAAGCCGATTCGTGCCGCCGTCCCGGATCGCGCTGCCGCCCGGATCCGGTCCCCGTCGCTCCCCCCGCGCGCAGCGTACGCCTTCCCGGGGCACAGAGGTCTCCCCTCCCCGGCCCGCTGCGCGGTAGCGTGGTGATCAGACTGCCGGTGAGCCCGTTTTCCCACCCGACGTTCCCCCGGGCGAGCACGGCGGCGATCCCCCCAAACCGGCCGCCGGGAGGCCCCCGTGGTACAGGCGTACATCCTGATCCAGACCGAGGTCGGCAAGGCCACCGCCGTGGCCGAGTCGATCTCCAAGATCCCCGGCGTGCTCACCGCCGAGGACGTCACCGGCCCCTACGACGTGATCGTCCGGGCCGAGGCCGACACCGTGGACGACCTCGGCCGTCTGGTCGTGGCCAAGGTCCAGCAGGTGGAGGGCATCACCCGCACCCTCACCTGTCCGGTGGTCCACCTGTAAGGCGCGGCTACCATCGGCTGGTGCCCACAGAACTCCGCGTCCCCCGCGCCCTGGCGGCGCTGCCCGCGCCGGTCCGCTGGCTCGCCGCGCCCGTCGTGCTGACCTGCGCCGTGGTGGCGCTGCTCGGCAGTTGGAGCGCGCCGGCGGACATCGCGGTGCCGGCGCCGACCGGCAAGGCCGCCGACTACTGCCGGAACCTGGCCGCCGCGCTGCCGCAGGACCTCCTCGGGCACGCCCGCAAGGACCCGACGCCCTCCTCGCCGTTCGTCGCCGCCTGGGGCTCCTCGCCCCGGACGGTCCTGCGCTGCGGCGTCGACCGGCCCGAGGAGCTCGACGGCGAGCACGCCGGCGACTGGTCCCCGGTGGCCGAGGAGGTCACCTGGTGGGCCCAGAAGCTCGACGACGACAGCTACCGCTTCGTGTCGACCATGCGCAAGGCGTACGTCGAGGTGACCGTCCCGAGGGGTGTCGCGTCGAACCCCTTCGACCCGGTCGCCGCCCTGTCCGGCGCCGTCAGGGCCAACGTCCCCGGCTGACCGGAACGAACGACCGACGGAGGGCGGGCCGGGAAGCTCCCGGCCCGCCCTCCGTCGTCCCGCGGGTGACTAGCGCAGCCCGGTCGAGCGCCGCAGCGCCGCTCCGAGCAGCCGGTCGATGAGCTCCGGGTACGCGATCCCGGTGGCCTCCCACATCTTGGGGTAGGCCGAGATCGGGGTGAAGCCGGGCATCGTGTTGATCTCGTTGATCATCCAGGTGCCGTCATCCAGCAGGAAGAAGTCCACCCGGGCGAGGCCCTCGCAGCCGAACGCCTCGAACGCGGCCACCGCCTGGCGCCGGATCTCGGCGGTCTCGTCCTGTGACAGCCGCGCCGGGATCTGGACGTCCGAGGAGTCGATGTACTTGGCCTCGAAGTCGTAGAACTCGTTGTCGCCGACCAGGATCTCGCCGGGCACGCTGGCGCGCGGGCCGTCCTCGAACTCCAGCACGCCGCACTCGATCTCGCGGCCGCTCACCCCGGCCTCGACGATCAGCTTGGGGTCGTGCCGGCGGGCCTCCTCGATCGCGGCGTCCAGGTCGGCCAGGTCCTTGACCTTGGTGATGCCGATGCTGGAGCCGGCCCGGCAGGGCTTGACGAAGAGCGGCAGGCCGAGCTCGGCCACCCGCTCGCGCACGGCCGCCCGGCCCTCCTCGGTCTCCCAGTCACGCGGGCGCACGACGGTGTAGCGGCCGACGTTCAGGCCGTGCGAGGCGAGGATCCGCTTGGCGAACTCCTTGTCCATGCCCGCCGCGCTGGCGAACACGCCGTTGCCCACGTACGGGACCCCGGAGAGCTCCAGCAGGCCCTGCAGGGTGCCGTCCTCGCCCCAGGGGCCGTGCAGCAGCGGGAACACCACGTCGACCTCGCCGAGCGCCTTGGGGGCGCGCCCCGGCTCGCTGAGGAGGACCTCGCGGCTGCCCGGCGAGACCGGCAGGCAGACCTGCCCGTCCACGGACTCGGCGACCTGCGCCACGTCCGGCAGCCTGCCGTCGGTGATGGCCATCCGGGCCGGCTCGTCGCTGGTCAGCGCCCAGCGGCCCTCGTGCGTGATGCCGATCGGCAGCACGTCGTACTTGTCGCGGTCGATCGCCCTGAGCACGCTGCCCGCGGTGGAGACCGAGATGGCGTGCTCGGAGCTGCGCCCGCCGAACACCAGCGCGACGCGGGGCTTCGGGGCGGACGGGTTCGGGGAGGACTGTTCGATGCTCATATCGCGTTTGAGACTACCGTGCGACGTGTTTGCGGAAAGTCAGCCGCCCCGTTCGGGCGGTCAGCGCCGTTCCGCCTTCGCGGAGCGGGACATGAGCGCCTGCAGCGCCTCCTGGGTGGGCCGACCGTTGTGCACGACGTCCACCACGGCCTCGACGATCGGCATGTCGACGCCGCTGCGCCGCGCGAGGTCGAGCACCGACTCGCAGGACTTGACGCCCTCGGCGGTCTGCCGGGTGGCCGCGATCGTCTCGGCGAGGGACATGCCCCTGCCGAGGTTCATGCCGAAGGTGTTGTTGCGCGACAGCGGCGAGGAGCAGGTGGCGACCAGGTCGCCCATGCCGGCGAGGCCCGCGAACGTGTGCGGGTCGGCGCCGAGAGCCTCGCCGAGCCGGGTGGTCTCGGCCAGCCCGCGGGTGATCAGCGTCGCCTTGGTGTTGTCGCCGAGCCCCATGCCCGCGGCCATGCCGACCGCGAGGCCGATGACGTTCTTGACCGCGCCGCCGAGTTCGCAGCCCACCACGTCGGTGTTGGTGTACGGGCGGAAGTAGGGCGTGTGGCAGGCCGCCTGGAGCCGCTTGGCGACCGACTCGTCGCTGCAGGCGACGACGCTGGCGGCGGGCTGGCGGTTGGCGATCTCCTTGGCCAGGTTGGGCCCGCTGACCACCGCGACCCGCTCCGGGCCGACCTTGGCGACCTCGTCGATGACCTCGCTCATCCGCTTCGCGGTGCCGAGTTCGATGCCCTTCATCAGGCTGACGAGGACGGTCTGCGGCTCGATCAGCGGCGCCCAGGCGGCCAGGTTGTCGCGCAGCGTCTGCGAGGGCACCACCAGGACGGCGAAGTCGGCGCCGGCCAGCGCCTCGGCGGGGTCGGTGGTGGCCCGCACGGAGTCGGGCAGGCACACGCCCGGGAGGTAGTCCGGGTTCTCGTGCGTGGTGTTGACCGCGTCCGCCAGCTCCTGGCGGCGGGCCCAGAGCACGACCTCGCTGCCGGCGTCGGCCAGCACCATCGCGAACGCGGTGCCCCAGGAGCCGGTCCCCATCACGGCGCAGCGGGTCACTGCCCGACCTCCTCGGTGTTCGTGCCGCCCTTGGCGCGACGGCGTTCGGCGAGCGCGGCGGCGGCCCGCTCGCGGGCGGCCTTGCGCATGTCGTAGCGCTCCGCGGGCGGCTCCTCGCCGCGGATGTCGGCCAGCACGGCGGTGATCGCCCTCATGATGTCCTCGGTGGCGTCGCCCAGCACCTGGGCGGTGAGCTCCATGCCCTGGTACTTGCTCAGGTCCACCGGCGGACCGGCCGCGACGACCACCCGGTGGCGCGGGAAGAGGTTGAACTTGCCCTTCCCGTAACCGGGCCGGCCGTACGGCGGGATGATCTCGTGGGCGCCCCAGTGCGCGACCGGGATGACCGGCGCGCCGGTCATCAGCGCGACCCGGGCGACGCCGCTCTTGCCGGTCATCGGCCACAGGTCCGGGTCCCGGGTGAGGGTGCCCTCGGGGTAGAACTGCACGCACTGGCCGCTGTTGACGGCGTCGATCGCGGCCCGGAACGCCTGCGCGGCGTCCGTCGACTCGCGGAACACCGGAATCTGGCCGGTCTTGCGCAGCATGAATCCGATGAAGGGAATCGAGAACAGCGAGGACTTGCCGAGAATCCGCGGCGGGCGGCCGCTGTTGTACTGCCAGTGCGCGTAGACCAGCGGGTCGATGATCGAATTGTGGTTCACCGCGGCGATGAATCCGCCTTCCGCGGGAAGGTGTTCCCAGCCCCGCCAGTCGGGCTTCACCAGCGCGGTCGTCACCGGCTTGACCAGCACGGCCGCAAAGCGGTACCAGATGCCGTAGTCGGCGTTGCCGAACTTGGCGTGCGAGCGGCGGGCCACCCCAGGTCCTCCTCATCCGTGCGGCACGGGGTGCCGCGTTCCTTGCCTCGGCGCCGGAGCACCGGTCGCCCGGTGCCCGGATCGCGGGCGCGGGACAGTGTCGCCCGCCCGCTCACCGGCTGTCGAGCGACCGCGCCAGCACGCCGGGCGGTCGTGATCAAACGCACGTCCGCACAGTTGGGACGGCCTGGCGGGGG
Organism: Streptomyces sp. SP17BM10; assembly: GCF_036322405.1. NCBI lineage: Bacteria > Bacillati > Actinomycetota > Actinomycetes > Kitasatosporales > Streptomycetaceae > Streptomyces > Streptomyces sp. SP17BM10. Next base: position 86,048 of record NZ_JAQYXB010000624.1, read on the forward strand.
CTCCGGGACCGGCGTCACAATGACGCCGATGACCCAGGACACCGTACGCCCCAGCGGGCCCGTCGCGCCCGCCGCACCCACTGCCGAGTGGTCGCTGGTGCTGCCGCTCAAGCCGCTCGCGCTCGCCAAGTCGCGGCTGGCCCCGTACGCCGGACCGCACCGGGCCGACCTGGCGCTCTCGTTCGCGCTGGACACCGTCACCGCCGCGCTCGCGACCCCGGGGGTCGCCCGGGTCCTGGTGGTCACCCGGGACCCGGCGGCCGGACCGCGGCTGGCCGCGCTCGGCGCCGTGGTGGTGGCGGACGAACCCGGCGGCGGCCTCAACCGGGCGCTGGCGCACGGGGCGTCGGCCGCGCTGGCGCTCGCACCCGACGCGCCGCTGGCCGCCCTCTCGGCGGACCTGCCCGCGCTGCGGCCGGCCGAACTGTCCCGGGTGCTGGGCGCGGCGCCGTCCCGGGGCCGGGCCTTCCTGCCGGACTCCCCCGGCCTCGGCACGACCCTGCTCGCCTGCGCCCCCGGCAGCCCGCTCGCCCCCGCGTTCGGGGACGGCTCACGGGCCCGGCACGCGGCCGGCGGGGCGCTCGAACTGCGCCTGGCGGACGTGGAGTCGGTGCGCCGGGACGTCGACACCGGCGCGGACCTCGGCGAGGCCCTGGCCCTGGGCGTCGGCCCCCACACGAGCGCCCTGTTCGCCCTCATCGGCCGGTCCTGACGCGCGCCCCGCGAGACGGCGCCCGGGACTTGTCGGACCCGCTCGCTATGCTGCTGGCATGCAGGCCACCGCGTTCACCTTCGACCCCGCCACCCGGGCCGGCTCCGTGCTGCTCGACGACGGGACGCCCGTACCGTTCGACGCGGCCGCCTTCGACGCCGGCGGCCTGCGGCTGCTGCGGCCCGGCCAGCGGGTGCGCATCCGCACCGAGGGCAGCGGGGGCGCGCGCCGCGTGGTCTTCCTGACGCTGCAGACCTTCCCCGACCCGGCCGAGGCCTGAGCCCCGCGCCGGCGGTGCCGGCCGGACGCGCCCAGCGGGAAAGACCCCGACGCGAAAGAGCCGCGGCGGCCCGGCCTCCGCGTCATGCGGAAACGGGTGCGCCACGGCTGCTCTCGAAGGCCGTCCGAAGACGCCGCGCCGGACTACTTGGCGGTGGCCTTGCGCGCGGTGGTCTTGCGGGTGGCGGTCTTCTTCGCCGGAGCCGTCTTCTTGGCCGTGGCGGTCGCCTTCTTGGCGGTCGCCGTGGTCTTCTTGGCGGCGGCCGTGGTGGCCGTCTTCTTCGCGGCGGCCGTCTTCTTGGTGGCGGCGGCCTTGGTGGCGGTCGCCGTGGTCTTCTTGGCGGCGGCCGTGGTGGCCGTCTTCTTCGCGGCGGCCGTCTTCTTGGTGGCAGCGGCCGTGGTCTTCTTGGCGGCGGCCGTGGTGGCCGTCTTCTTGGCGGCGGCCTTCTTGGCGGCGGGCGCGGCGGCAGCGGCGGCGGCGCGCTTGGTGGCGGCACGCTTGGCGGCCGGAGTGGCGGCGACGCCGCTCTTGCCCGGGGTGAGGGAGCCCTTGGGGGCCTTCTTCACCGAGGGGCCTTCCTTCGGCAGCTTCTTGCTGCCGCTGACCAGGTCCTTGAAGCCCTGGCCCGGACGGAAGCGGGGCACCGAGGTCTTCTTGACCTTGACCTTCTCGCCGGTCTGCGGGTTGCGGGCGAAGCGCGCGGAGCGCTCCACCTTCTCGAAGGTGCCGAAACCGGTGACCGAAACCCGGTCACCGGCCACAACGGCACGGACCATGGTGTCGAGCACTGCGTCGACGGCCTCTGCGGCAGCCTTGCGACCGCCCAGCTGCTCGGCCACCGCTTCGACAAGCTGAGCCTTGTTCACGTCTTCCCCTTCGGAAACGGGCGCCGGATGATTCCATCCGTTCTTTTCGCACGTTAGGTATGTATCTGCGGACTTTCAATTACCAAACGCGCGAATCACCCTAGTGTCGCAATGGATTTGCGCGTCGGCGACCTCAGCCGAGCGGCGGACGCCCCTCGTCGAGGTCATGCACAAACCGACTCAACCGCCTTGCCGCCTCCGGAAGATCGCGCTTGGCGGTCTCGGTGACGATGAGGAGTTGACGGGTGAGAGCGGTCTTTGCATCCGTAGACACGTTCAGCGCATGCACACGGTCGTGAGCTTGCTTCAACCGCTCGGCCACAAGCGCGTAGAGCGCTGCGACTTCCGGGTCGTCCGGCCCCTCAGCAGGTGCGGAGGCGACGTCCGGCCGCTCGTCAATTCGGCGTTCGGATCCCCGGCCCGTGGACTCCGAAGGCGCGGGTTCGCCGCCCGCGTACGGAGGTTCATGGTGCCGGTGCATGCACTGATTGTGCCATCTACCCGCAGTTGTGCATGCGCGGGGCCCTCTCGGGCAAAGCCAAATGGGCAATCGGGGGCGGCCCGGCGGCCCTAACTCGTGCTCCGGAACGCCGGATGGCCCGCCCCCCCGAGCGGGGTGCGGGCCATCCGGCGGATCGTCAGAATGCTTGTTCTGAAGGGATCTCAGGCAGCGGGCTGGGTGCGGGGCTTGAAGGACGGGCGGGTCGCCTCGAACGCGGCGATGTCGGCCTCGTTCTGCAGCGTGATGCTGATGTCGTCCAGCCCGTTGAGCAGCCGCCAGCGGACGTTGTCGTCCAGTTCGAACGACGCGGTGACGCCCTCGGCCCGGACCTCACGGGCCTCCAGGTCTACCGTGATCTCGGCCCCGGCGTCACTCTCGGTGAGCGCCCAGAGCCGCTCCACGGTCTCCTGCGGCAGGACGACCGTCAGCAGGCCGTTCTTCAGCGAATTCCCACGGAAGATGTCGGCGAAGCGCGACGAGATGACGGCGTGGAAGCCGTAGTTCTGCAGCGCCCAGACGGCGTGCTCGCGCGAGGAGCCGGTGCCGAACTCGGGGCCGGCCACCAGCACGGTGGCCCCCCGGCGCTCCGGCCGGTTGAGGATGAACGACTCGTCCTTGCGCCAGGCCTCGAACAGCCCGTCCTCAAAGCCGGAGCGGGTCACCTTCTTGAGCCAGTGCGCGGGGATGATCTGGTCGGTGTCGACGTTGCTGCGGCGCAGCGGGACGGCCCGGCCGGTGTGGGTGGTGAACTTCTCCATGGCTCAGGCCTCCACGGCGATGTCGGCGGTCAGGTCGGAAGGAGCCGCCAGCCGGCCCAGGACGGCGGTCGCGGCGGCGACCTGCGGGGACACCAGGTGGGTGCGCCCGCCCTTGCCCTGCCGGCCCTCGAAGTTGCGGTTCGAGGTGGAGGCGCAGCGCTCGCCGGGGGCGAGCTGGTCGGGGTTCATGCCCAGGCACATCGAGCAGCCCGCGTGGCGCCACTCGGCGCCGGCCGCGGTGAACACCTTGTCCAGGCCCTCCTCGACGGCCTGCAGGGCCACGCGCACCGAGCCGGGCACGACCAGCATCCGTACGCCGTCGGCGATCCGGCGGCCCTCCAGGACGGCGGCGGCGGCACGCAGGTCCTCGATGCGGCCGTTGGTGCAGGAGCCGACGAAGACGGCGTCGACCTTGACCTCGCGCAGCGGGGTGCCGGCCTCCAGGCCCATGTACGTCAGGGCGTTCTCGGCGGCGGTGCGCTCCTGCGGGTCCGCGAAGTCCTCGGGGTGCGGGACGGCGGAGCCCAGCGGCGCGCCCTGGCCGGGGTTGGTGCCCCAGGTGACGAACGGGGTCAGCTCGCTCGCGTCGATGAAGATCTCGTGGTCGAACACCGCGTCCTCGTCGGTGCCCAGGGTGTTCCAGTACGCGACGGCGGCGTCCCAGTCCTCGCCCCGCGGGGCGTGCGGGCGGCCCTTCAGGTACTCGAACGTGGTCTCGTCCGGGGCGATCATGCCGGCCCGGGCGCCCGCCTCGATCGACATGTTGCAGATGGTCATCCGGGCCTCCATGGACAGGCTCCGGATCGCCGAACCGCGGTACTCCAGGACGTAGCCCTGGCCGCCGCCGGTGCCGATCTTCGCGATGACGGCGAGGATCAGGTCCTTGGCGGTGACGCCCTCGGGCAGTTCGCCCTCGACGGTGACCGCCATGGTGCGGAACGGCGCGAGCGGCAGCGTCTGGGTGGCCAGTACGTGTTCGACCTGGCTGGTGCCGATGCCGAACGCCAGCGCGCCGAAGGCGCCGTGGGTGGAGGTGTGGGAGTCGCCGCAGACCACGGTCATGCCGGGCTGGGTCAGACCGAGCTGCGGGCCGACGACGTGGACGACGCCCTGCTCGACGTCGCCCAGCGAGTGGATCCGCACGCCGAACTCGGCCGCGTTGCGGCGCAGGGTCTCCAGCTGGACCTTGGAGACCGGGTCGGCGATCGGTTTGTCGATGTCCAGGGTGGGGGTGTTGTGGTCCTCGGTGGCGATCGTCAGATCGGTGCGGCGGACCGGGCGGCCGGCCAGCCGCAGGCCGTCGAAGGCCTGCGGGCTGGTGACCTCGTGGAGCAGGTGCAGGTCGATGTAGAGCAGGTCGGGCTCACCCTCCGCGCGCCGCACGACGTGGTCGTCCCAGACCTTCTCTGCGAGTGTCCGTCCCATCGGGTTCCCTCCAGCCGGCCGCGTCGCCGGCCTTCTCGGTGTCGTCGGGGTCAAAGCTGTCGCCGCCCTCGGTGCGGAGCGCTTCGCGCGACCTGCACGCCAGATCGGTGTCCACGATGCGGACACTCTGTCGAGGCCCCATCCTGGGTGTCTCCCGGGCTGCTGCATCCAGAGTGGCGCTTTTCCCGGAAGATTGAACTTGCGTCTCGCGGAATGAGACTGCAGTCTTAGGGCATGGACAACACTAGCGGCGTCGGCGTTCTCGACAAGGCCGCTCTGGTGCTCAGCGCACTGGAGTCGGGCCCCGCCACGTTGGCGGGGCTGGTCGCCGCCACCGGTCTGGCGCGCCCCACGGCCCACAGACTCGCCGTCGCACTCGAACACCACCGTCTGGTCACCAGGGACATGCAGGGGCGCTTCATCCTCGGCCCCCGTCTCTCCGAACTCTCCGCCGCGGCGGGCGAGGACCGGCTGCTCGCCACCGCGGGCCCGGTCCTGACCCACCTGCGCGACGTCACGGGCGAGAGCGCACAGCTCTACCGCCGCCAGGGCGAGATGCGGATCTGCGTAGCCGCCGCCGAGCGGCTCTCCGGCCTGCGGGACACCGTCCCGGTCGGCAGCACCCTGCCGATGAAGGCCGGCTCGGCCGCCCAGGTCCTGCTGGCCTGGGAGGAGCCCGAGCGGCTCCACCGCGGCCTCCAGGGCGCCCGCTTCACCGCCACCGCGCTGAGCGGCGTCCGGCGCCGCGGCTGGGCCCAGTCGATCGGCGAGCGGGAGCCGGGCGTCGCGTCCGTCTCCGCGCCCGTCCGCGGCCCTTCCAACCGCGTCGTGGCCGCCGTCTCCGTCTCCGGTCCGATCGAGCGCCTGACCCGCCACCCGGGCCGGCTGCACGCCCAGGCCATCATCGAAGCCGCGAACCGGCTCACCGAGGCGCTGCGGCGCAGCTGAGACGCCTCCGAAAAGCCCGGAGGCCCCGATCGAATCGCGATCGGGGCCTCCGGGCTTTTGCGCACGGCACTGCGCGGACAAAACGAAAAAGACCCCGGGAAACCGGGGCCTTCCTTTTCTGGCTGGGGTACCAGGACTCGAACCTAGACTAAGTGAACCAGAATCACTCGTGCTGCCAATTACACCATACCCCAACACAAAGCAAGCGCCGGTGGGCGAGCCCACCGGCTTCCTGCTCTGGTACCCCCGACCGGATTCGAACCGGCGCTACTGCCGTGAGAGGGCAGCGTGCTAGGCCGCTACACAACGGGGGCTTGATCTTCATTTGTACTGCGGTACTGCTGTTACTGCTGTACTGCGCTGGGGTACCAGGACTCGAACCTAGACTAAATGAACCAGAATCACTCGTGCTGCCAATTACACCATACCCCACCAGAGTTGAACCCTCATCGGGCCTTCTCAGGCGTTGCGCCTCTCGCTCGGTCCCGGCCGGGGGGCTTTCGCTCCCTCGTCCGTTCCCTCCCGGGCGGCGCAGAAAGAACATTACCCGACGTCTGGCCTGGCTCCAAAATCGATAACCCCAGGCGGCCTCCGGGAGGCCGGCGGATGACCTCCGGGTACGCCGCGGGCCCGGCACCAGGCCGGGCCCGCGGGCGTGCTCAGCGGCCCGTTCAGGCGGCCGGCAGGGCGTCCAGGGCGGAGCGCAGGCGACGCAGCGTCTCGGGGCGGCCGAGCAGCTCCATCGACTCGAACAGCGGCGGCGAGACCCGGCGGCCGGTGACGGCCACCCGCAGCGGCGTGAAGGCGAACTTGGGCTTGATGCCCAGCCCGTCCACCAGCGCCTCGCGCAGCGCGGCCTGGATCGGCTCCGGGGTGAAGTCCCCGAGCGCCTCCAGCGCCTTGACGCTGGCCTCCAGCACCGGGCGGGCGTCCGCGGTCAGCGCCTTGGCGGCGTCGTCCGGGTCGACCGCGAAGTCGGCCGGGTCGACGAACAGGAAGCCGGCCATGTTGACGATCTCGCTCAGCACGACCATCCGCTCCTGGGTGAGCGGCGCCACCTTGGCGAGCAGATCCAGCTGCTCGGCGGTCGGCTCGGCCGGCAGCAGGCCGGGGGCCTGCAGGAACGGCACCAGGCGGCGGACGAAGTCCTCCGGGGCCAGCTTGCGCACGTGCTCGGCGTTGATCGCCTCGCACTTCTTCAGGTCGAAGCGGGCCGGGTTGGAGTTGACCTTGGCGAGGTCGAAGGCGGCGACCATCTCGTCCATGCCGAAGAGGTCGCGGTCCTCGGCCAGCGACCAGCCCAGCAGGGACAGGTAGTTGAGCAGGCCCTCGCGGATGAAGCCGCGCTCGCGGTACATGTTGAGCGAGGCCTGCGGGTCGCGCTTGGAGAGCTTCTTGTTGCCCTCGCCCATCACGTACGGCAGGTGGCCGAAGCGCGGGACGGTGCCGTTGCCGACGCCGATCTCGGCGAGCGCCTCGTACAGCGCGATCTGGCGCGGGGTGGAGGAGAGCAGGTCCTCGCCGCGCAGGACGTGGGTGATCTCCATGAGGGCGTCGTCGACCGGGTTCACCAGCGTGTACAGCGGGGCGCCGTTGGCCCGGACGATGCCGTAGTCGGGCACGTTCTCCGACTCGAAGCTGAGCGTGCCGCGGACCAGGTCGTCGAAGGCGATGGTCTTGTCGGGCATCCGGAAGCGCAGGATCGGCTCGCGCTTCTCCAGCTTGTAGACGGCGATCTGGTCGTCCGTCAGGTTCCGGCAGTGGCCGTCGTAGCCGGAGGGCTTGCCGGCCGCGCGGGCGGCCTCGCGACGGGCGTCCAGCTCCTCGGTGCTGCAGTAGCAGTGGTAGGCGTGGCCGGCCTCGTGCAGGCGGCGGGCGACGTCCGCGTAGATGTCCATCCGCTGCGACTGGCGGTACGGCGCGTGCGGGCCGCCGACCTCCGGGCCCTCGTCCCAGTCGAAGCCGAGCCAGCGCATCGCGTCGAGCAGCTGGTCGTAGGACTCCTCGGAGTCGCGGGCCGCGTCGGTGTCCTCGATCCGGAAGACCAGCGTGCCGCCGTTGTGGCGGGCGTAGGCCCAGTTGAAGAGGGCGGTGCGGACCAGGCCCACGTGGGGGTTGCCGGTCGGGGAGGGACAGAAGCGAACCCGGACGGCCGGGTCAGTGTTAGCCACGCTTGATCACCTTGTTGGCGAGAGTGCCGATGCCTTCGATGGAGACGGCGACCTCGTCGCCGACGTTGACGGGGCCCACCCCAGCGGGTGTGCCGGTGAGGATGACGTCGCCGGGCAGCAGCGTCATGGCCTCGGAGATGTGGACGATCAGTTCGGCCACCGAGCGGACCATCTGGGAGGTGCGCCCGCTCTGGCGGAGCTCGCCGTTGACCGTGCAGGTGATCGCGAGGTCGGCCGGGTCGAGGTCGGTCTCGATCCAGGGACCGAGCGGGCAAGCGGTGTCGAAGCCCTTGGCCCGGGCCCACTGGCCCTCGCGCTGCTGGACGTCGCGGGCGGTCACGTCGTTGGCGCAGGTGTAACCGAGGATCACCTCCGGCACCCGCTCCAGCGGCACCTCGCGGCACATCCGGCCGATCACCACGGCGAGTTCGGCCTCGTGGTGGACCTCCGAGGAGAACGGCGGGTAGGCGATGCTCTCGGTCGGGCCGATCACCGAGGTGGACGGCTTGAAGAAGGTCAGCGGGACGTCCGGGACGCCGCCGCCCATCTCCGCCGCGTGGGCCGCGTAGTTGCGGCCGACCGCCACGATCTTGTTGGGGAGCATCGGGCTGAGCAGCCGGACGTCCTGGAAGCGGTAGCTCTCGCCGGTGGGTTGCGGCTGGCCGAACGGGTGGCCGGCCAGGCCGTGGACGACCAGCGACTCGGGCTGGGCCGGGTCCCCCTCCACGACGCCGAAGGAGACGCTGCCGGCGGCAGGGCTCCCTTCCCGGACGGAAAACCTCGCAATGCGCACGGCTGGGATACCCCTCGCTTCGTCGGCCGCCCGGGGCGCCCCCGGGCGCTGGTGGGCGCCCCGCCCGGCGTGGGCGCGGCCCCGTCAATCGTCGACCAGGCTATCGCGTGAGCCCTCTCCCGGCCGCTTCGGCCCTGCTCGGCGCGGGCGCGCGAACGCGAAGGGCGCCGCGGCCGGTTCGACGGCTGCGGCGCCCTTCGCGCGGCGCGGGACGGGATCAGTCCTGCGGGACGACCACCGGCGCGACCATGAGCTGGGTGCGGCGCGGGTTCGCGGTGCTCCCGGGCAGGTCCGTCGAGTAGGTGACGGCGTCCTCGGGCTTGCGGGCGCCGGGGATCTTGCTGAAGTCCTCGACCGAGGCCAGCGTGGTCCGGCGCGGGTTCGCCGTGGAGCGGCAGGACAGCGTGGACTTGGTGGCCTTCTTCGCCTGGGACATCGAGTCAGCACCTCGTGTTCGCGGCCGGGCGCGCCACGACGGGGCGGCACGGCCTGAGTGAGTCCGATTGATTCGGAGGGATTCTGGGCAGGCTGATCGGGGCCGTGCTCCGGATGCACCAGGTTACGAGATCTCATTCCACAGGGACCGTGACCAAAGCTACACATTCGTCTGTGATTTTCCTCACAAATGGGTCCGCAAATCTCCGATATCCGACATTTCGCCGGAACGGGATTTCCCGGCAAAACGCCGATAACGGGCATTCCAGCAGGTCTGCGACTCTTGTCGATCTAGGGCCCCGTTGGCATGTATCGGACGAGTGTCCGAAAAAGGCGGTATTCCGGTCCGGTTACCGCACAGTCCGTGAAAACGCGCACGCGGTCGGTAGCCGTGGCCGGTGGTTCCGGGCGGCCCTTGTTGGGATTCCCTCGCTGTGCTGGAATGCCACGGACCGTGGGTAGGGAGCAGTCCACCCCGGTGCCCGCTCTCCCGGACCGGCCGGGGTGCGGATGGAAACTCGACACCGTCCAGGCCGTGGCGACGCGGCGGGACGCCCGGTCCAGAGGTTGCGACGCCAGTGCAGGGACGTTTCAAGAGGGGTAGCGGCGCCGCGGGGAACCCGGAGTCGCGCGAGCCTGTGGCAGCCCCCCAGCAGGCGGCGGCCCCCGGTGGCCCGGCCGAACCGCCGACGCCCGAGGGCGCCGGCCACCCGGAACCCGACGGCCAGGACCGGAAGTCCGCCCGCGACAAGCTCCGCACGTCCCTCACCAGGCGCCGCGCCACCGGTCTGAGCCGGCTCGCGATGCGCAACTGGCGCATCCGGACCCGACTGATCGCGCTGCTCGCGCTGCCCGTCCTGGTCTCGCTGGTCCTCGGTGGCCTGCGCATCCAGACCTCGATGCAGGCCTCGCAGCAGCTCGCCCAGATGGCCAACCTCTCCGACCTGGCCAAGAAGGCGACCAACCTCGCCGACGCGCTGCAGACCGAGCGCGACATCAGCGCCGGCCCGATCACCAACCGGCCGACCGACCCGCTGGACGACGACATCGTCTCCGCGCGCAAGACCACCGACGACCTGAGCCGGACCTTCACCGCCTCCTCCGACAAGTTCGAGAACCTCGAACTGTCCGGCGGAAAGGCGCTGCTGTTCCAGATCCGCAAGGACCTCAACTCGATCTCGGACGCGCGCAACACGCCGTACCAGAACAACCAGAACATCCAGTCGACGATCACCGCGTACGACGTGATCATCCGCGACCTGCTGTCCATCACCCAGGACATCGCGCTCGCGTCGAACAACAAGGACCTCGTCGTCGCGACCCGCGCGCTCCAGCAGTTCTCGCTGGCCAAGGACGCGACCTCGCAGCAGCGCGCCCTGATCAGCGCCGCGCTCGCCAACCCCAAGGCCCCCGACCTCAGCCTGAGCGACGAGTCCTTCGGCATCCGCCTGCGCACGACCTACGACAACGCGCTCACGACGTTCAACAACATCTACACCGCGCACGACCTGGACAACCTGCGCGGCCAGCTCAGCTACAACAACGTCGTCGCCGACGCCGACCGCTACTCGCGCTCGATCCTCCAGCAGAGCGGTATCCACCAGACCGACCCGGTCACCTACAAGGACTGGTACGAGAAGGCCACCGCCAAGATCAAGGCCGAGCAGCGGATCGAGTCCAAGCTGCTGGAGAGCCTGGACGGAAAGGCCCAGGACCTCCAGTCCCAGGCCGACACCGACGCCCTGATCATCGCCGGCGCCGTCGCCCTCGTGCTCCTCGTCGCCCTCGGCGGCGCCGGTCTGATCGCCCGCTCGATGGTGCGCTCGCTGACCCGCCTGCAGGCCGCGGCCGAGGACGTCGCCGAGCGGCGGCTGCCCGAGCTGGTCAAGACGCTCTCCGAGAGCGACCCGCACGACGTCGACGTCACCGTCGAACCCGTCGCCGTCGACTCCACGGACGAGATCGGCCACGTGGCCCACGCGTTCGACATGGTGCACAGCGAGGCCGTCCGCCTCGCCGCCGAGCAGGCCCTCCTCCGCGGCAACATCAACGCGATGTTCACCAACCTCTCGCGCCGCAGCCAGGGCCTCATCCAGCGCCAGCTGTCGCTCATCTCCGAGCTGGAGAGCCGCGAGGCGGACCCGGACCAGCTCGCCAACCTCTTCAAGCTCGACCACCTCGCGACCCGCATGCGCCGCAACGGCGAGAACCTCCTCGTCCTCGCGGGCGAGGACCCGGGCCGCCGCTGGACCCGGCCCGTCCCGCTGGTCGACGTGCTCCGCGCCGCCGCGTCCGAGGTGGAGCAGTACGAGCGCATCGAACTCGCCGCGGTGCCGTCGGCCGAGGTCGCCGGCCGCGTCGTCAACGACCTCGTCCACCTGCTCGCCGAGCTGCTGGAGAACGCCACCTCCTTCTCCAGCCCGCAGACCCGCGTGCGGGTCACCGGCCACGCGCTGCCCGACGGCCGCGTGCTGGTCGAGATCCACGACACCGGCATCGGCCTGAGCCCCGACGACCTCGCCGAGATCAACGAGCGCCTCGCCAACCCGCCGACGGTGGACGTCTCCGTCTCCCGCCGCATGGGCCTCTTCGTGGTCGGCCGCCTGTCCCTGCGACACGGCATCCGCATCCAGCTGCGCCCCAGCGACTCCGGCGGCACCACCGCGCTCGTCATGCTCCCGGTGGACGTCACCAACTCCGCCGACCGCCGCGGCTCCGGCCGCCCCGGCCCGGCGCAGGCCAAGCAGCAGCGCGGGGTCGCCCCGACGCCGCGCCAGCAGCGCCAGATGCCGGCCGGCCAGGGCGGTCCGGCCGCGCTCGGCCAGGCCCAGGCCGGCGGTGCCCCGCAGGGCCGCCCGCAGCTCGGCCAGGGCGGTCCGGCCGGCCCGGCGGCACCGGGCGCCCCGACCGCTCCCGGCGCGCCCGGCGGGCGGGCCGGCGGCCTGCCGACCCGTCAGGTCGGCAAGGCCCTGCGCGAAACCCCGGTCGTCCCGGGCGGCCAGCCGGGCCAGCAGGCCCAGCAGCCGCAGCAGTCGGCCCAGGGCGGCCTGCCGCAGCGCGGCCCCGGCCGCCAGGGCCCGCAGCAGGGCGGCCCCGGCCTGCCCCGCCGCGGCCAGCAGCCCGGTGGCCCGGCCCAGCCCGGCCAGCCCGGCCAGCCGGGCGGACCGCAGGGTGCGCCCGGCCGCCCCGGCCAGGAGCGTCCGCGCCCGGCCGGCGACCCCAACGGCGCTCCCCGGACCGGCGAGCAGCCGCAGCACGGCCGCCCGGGTGCGCCCGGTGCACCGGGTGCACCGCGCCAGGGCGCCCGCCCGGGCACCCGCCCGCAGGACGGCCTGCCGCAGCGCCGCCAGCCCGGCCGCCCCGGCCCGCAGGGTCCGCAGGGTCCGCAGGCTCCACAGGGCCACGGCGGGCAGGGGCCGCAGGGCCCGCAGGGTCCCGGCGGTCAGGGTCCGCAGGGCCCGCGCCGCCCGCAGCGCCCCGGCCCGGACGCGCCCCAGCGCGACCGCCAGCCGCAGTTCCCGCAGCAGCAGGGCCCGCAGGCCCAGCTGCCGCCGGCCGAGCCGGCCCCGGTCGAGAGCACCCAGCAGTTCGCCCGCCCGCGCTTCGAGGCCAGCCAGATCGACCCGCGCGACCCGCTGGGCCTCGGCCTGGTCGAGCCGGTGCTGCCGAACGTGCCGAACCCGGCGCGCCCGGAGCCGGTCCGCCAGGAGCAGGCCCGTCCGGAGCCCGTCCGCCAGGAGCCGATGGCGCTGCCGACCGGCGCGTCCGAGGGCGGTGCCGAGCAGCAGCCGTGGGCCGGCCAGGAGGCCAGGCCGCGGCAGTACCAGCCGCGCCGCCCCGGCACGTCGGCGCCGGAGCTCCTGCAGGAGCCCCAGGGCCGTCCGCCCCGGCCGCAGGGCCCCCAGGGTCCGCAGCAGCAGGCCCCGCAGGGCCAGCCGCAGCCCGGTGAGGGCGACGCCCCCTGGCGCCCGTCGGCCAACGACGAGCGCTGGCGCCGCGCGGAGCAGGTCCGGGAGCCCTCGACCAACGGCGTCACGATGTCCGGCCTCCCCAGGCGGACCCCGCAGGCCAACCTGGTCTCCGGCACCGCCGAGGCCTCCCCGCTGACCGGTCCCCAGGTCTCCCGGGCCCCCGAGGAGGTGCGCGGCCGGCTGACCAACCTGCGCCGCGGCATCCAGCAGGGCCGCCGGGCAGGTGCGGAACAGGCCAACCCGGCCGGCTTCCAGCATGGTGCCCAGCAGCCCGGGTTCGATAGTTTCGGGGGCCGGAGCGACGGCAACGGCGCAGATCACCAGGAGCGTTGAGTTGAACCAGATGAGCCAGGCCGCACAGAACCTGAACTGGCTGATCACCAATTTCGTGGACAACACCCCCGGGGTGTCCCACACCGTGGTGGTCTCCGCGGACGGCCTCCTGCTGTGCATGTCCGAGGGCTTCCCCCGGGACCGCGCC
>NZ_JAQYXB010000625.1:0-349 GCF_036322405.1 Streptomyces sp. SP17BM10
CTTACCGGACTATCCGGCTCACACCAGAGTTGAGGGTCACGGCAACCACCGGAATAGGGTGATCCCGCGCACTGTGTCATCTCTAGTGTTTATATCCAAAGGATTGTCCTACCACGTTGAGTCTATCGAGGACTGTTATGTCTACTTTTCTGGCGTTGACTTTTGGCACGCTGTTGAGTTGTCAAGGAACTGACGCTTCCTTCGAGCCTCCTTCAATCGGGACCTCCGGGCGCTTCGTTCTTTCGTGTTTCCAGCTTATCAGACGTTTTCCGCTCCGCTTCCGGGGCTTCGTTCGTCCAACTCGCCGGTGTCTTCCGGGACTTGACGGCCCGTCCGACGTCTCAAACTC
>NZ_JAQYXB010000626.1:0-276 GCF_036322405.1 Streptomyces sp. SP17BM10
CCCCCCCCCCCCCCCCCCCCCCCCCCCCCCCCCCCCCCCCCCCCCCGCCCCCCGTTTTTGAGCCTGACGACCGCCGCCGCGAGAGCGGACGACCCCCGGGCGGACGTCGTGACCCCCCGGTCGGGCGCGGCCGCCGGCGCGTCCGGGGTCACCCGGGCGGCGGGCGGGGGCGGGGGGGGGGGGGGGGGGCGGGGGGGGGGGGCGAGCAGGGGGGGGCGGAGGAGAGACAAACGCCAGCCGGCGGCGGGTGGTAAGGTGTGGGGGGGGGGGCGGGGA
>NZ_JAQYXB010000627.1:0-338 GCF_036322405.1 Streptomyces sp. SP17BM10
CGGGTTCCTGGGGGGGGGGGGGGGCGTGGTTGGGTTTGTATCCACCCGGCCCCGGGTTTCGCGGGGGGGGGTCCTGTCGGGGGGGGGGCGGGGGGGGGGGGGGGGGGGGGGCCGGGGGCCGGTAGCCCCGCCCCCCCCCCACCCGCCCCCCCCGCCCCCCCCCCCCCCCCCCCCCGCCCGCCACACCGGCAAGCCGGCGACCACAACCCCACCCCCCATCCACTAAACACAACCGGCCCCCCCGCACACAACCCCCCCCCAGGCCAAACACACCAAAACGAAAACATAAACACCAAAACGAAAAATTTATAGAAACCCTCAACAACAAAGACGCTAAA
>NZ_JAQYXB010000628.1:0-365 GCF_036322405.1 Streptomyces sp. SP17BM10
CAGTTGGCGTCGACCGGCGCGGGCGACGTCGAGCTGCTCGGCGCGGCCGGCCTCGCGCGTCAGCTCTGCTGCGGCGAGCGCTACCGCCGGGCCCGAGCCCGAGCCCTCAGGGGCTCGGAGATCTGTCAACGGGCGGCCGGGGGCCCACCCCCGACTAACCACGCCCCCCCCCCCCCCCCCCCCCCCCCCCCCCCCCCCCCCCCCCACCCCCCCCCACCCACCCCCACCCAACAACCCCCACACAACACCAAAAAAAAAAAACAAAAAAAAAAAAACCCCCCCCACAAACAACCCCCACACCCCCCCCCCCACAAAACACACCCACCCACAACCACAAACAAACACAACACCCCCCCAAACCACAC
>NZ_JAQYXB010000629.1:0-309 GCF_036322405.1 Streptomyces sp. SP17BM10
GTGTGCTTTTGTTTTGGCGCAGGCGGCTGGGGTGGCGGCGGGTCGCTGGGGGGTGTCGGGGTTGGGGCGCGCGTGGGGGGCGGGGGCGGGGGGGGCGCGGGGGGCCGCGCCGCCCGCGGCCCCGGCCCCCGCCCCCCCCCCCCCCCCCCCCCCCCCCCCCCCCCCCCACACCACCCCCCCCAACCACACACCCCCCCCCCCCCACCCCCCCCCCCCCCACCACCCAAAAACAACACCACCCCCCCCCCCCCCCCCCCCCCCCCCCCCCCCCCCCCACACCACCCCCCCCCCCACACAACCCCACACCCA
>NZ_JAQYXB010000630.1:0-401 GCF_036322405.1 Streptomyces sp. SP17BM10
GCGCCGACCTTCCCCGTGCCGCCGCCGTACACCCCGCCGGCCGCCACCCACACCCCCCACCCCCAGCCCCCCCGCCCACCCCATGCCACCCGCCACGCCCGCGCCAAACCCCCCCCCCCCACCCCCCACTGACCCGGCCCCCCCGCAAAAAAACACAACAGGACAGATTGTAAAAACGCCCCGCGGCCACACCCCCCCCCCCACCCCCCACCCCACCCCCCCCCACGATGCTCGCGCGGCGGCACCCAAACCCGCGGCCCCCCCCCCACAACCCCCACCCCCAGCCCAACCGCCCACCCCCGGCCACGCCCCACCCCCCCGCCCCCCCCGCCCCGCCCCCCCGCCACGGAGGGGCCGGCCCCACAAACAAGGGCGGGAGCCAAGACGTGCCCCACCACCCC
>NZ_JAQYXB010000631.1:0-318 GCF_036322405.1 Streptomyces sp. SP17BM10
ACGATCCGATGCTGGTCTTCGACCTGGCGGACGAGGTGCGGGAGACCATCCAGCACACGCTCTACAAGCTGCTGGTGCAGCGGCGCTCGGTGTTCTTCTAGCTCGGCGTTGTTCCAGCTCGGCGTTCTTCTGGCTCGGCCGACGGCCGAGGGCCCGGCGGGTTCGCCCCGCCGGGCCCTCGGCCGTCGTGTGCCGACCCGGTGCGTCAGCCGCCGAGGATCCGCAGTCCGGGCAGCAGGCCCGGGATGAGCGGCGGCACGTCGACGCCCTGCTGCTGGCCGCCGGTGGCGGCACTGGGCGTGGCGGTCGGCAGCTGCT
>NZ_JAQYXB010000632.1:0-274 GCF_036322405.1 Streptomyces sp. SP17BM10
ACGATCCGATGCTGGTCTTCGACCTGGCGGACGAGGTGCGGGAGACCATCCAGCACACGCTCTACAAGCTGCTGGTGCAGCGGCGCTCGGTGTTCTTCTAGCTCGGCGTTGTTCCAGCTCGGCGTTCTTCTGGCTCGGCCGTCGTGTGCCGACCCGGTGCGTCAGCCGCCGAGGATCCGCAGTCCGGGCAGCAGGCCCGGGATGAGCGGCGGCACGTCGACGCCCTGCTGCTGGCCGCCGGTGGCGGCACTGGGCGTGGCGGTCGGCAGCTGCT
>NZ_JAQYXB010000633.1:0-353 GCF_036322405.1 Streptomyces sp. SP17BM10
GGGCCCCCAAACCAAACAAAAAAAACAAACCCCCCCCCCCCCCCCAAAACCCACCCAAAAAACAACAAAAAAAACACCCCCCCACAACCCACCCCCCCAACCCCCCCCAAAAAAAAAAAACACACAAAACCCCACCCCCCCCCCCCCAACCCACCCCCCCCCCCCCACCCCCCAACCCCCCCCCCCCCCCCACCCCAACCACACACAACACCACCCACCCCCCCACACCCCACACACCACCAAAACACACACAGCGGGCCAGAGATCTCGACCGCACCGGGGGCCGGCTCCAGATCTTTAAAAACAAAAATAAAAAACAAAAAAACAAACACCGCCCCACCCCCCCCCACCCC
>NZ_JAQYXB010000634.1:0-326 GCF_036322405.1 Streptomyces sp. SP17BM10
GCGCGGGGGCGCGCTGCGGGGGGGGCGGGGGCGGGGCCGGCGGGGCGGGGGGGCGGCGCGCGGGGCCGGCGGGGGCCGGCGGGCGCCGGCCGGCGGGCGGGCCCGGCCGCGCGGCCCCGCCCCGCCCCCCCCCCCCCCCCCCCCCCCCCCCCACCACCCCCCCCCCCCCCCCCCACCGCCCCCACCCCCCCCCCCGCGCGCCCCCCCCCCCCCCCCCCCGCCCCCCCCCCCTGCGCGCCCCCCCCCCCCCGGCGCCCCCCGCCCGCCCCGCCCGCCCCCCCACGCCCCTCCCGGCCTCCGGCAGCCGCGCGGAGCGGCCCCACCCC
>NZ_JAQYXB010000635.1:0-385 GCF_036322405.1 Streptomyces sp. SP17BM10
GCAGCGAATGGGATGCTCTTGTGTCACTCTACCTGTCCGTGGGCGCTCGTTTGTTTATTGTTGTGGTGGGGGGGTGGGGGTCGCTGTGGGGGGTGGGGGGGGGGGGGGGGGCGCCGGCGGGGGGGGGGGGGGTGGGGGGGGTGGGGCGGGGGGGGGGGGGCGGGTGTGGGGGGGGGTCTGGGTGGCGTCGGCAGTGGCGCCGGCGGGGCGGCGGGGGGGGCTACCCGCCGCGGCTCCGGGATGATGGGCGGGGGCGAGGGGGGGGGTGGGGGGGGGGGGGGGGGGCCCGGGGGGGCGGTCCCCTTCGGGCGTTTGGGGGCGGCGGGGCAGGGGGTGGGCCGGGGGGGGCGCCCGGACCTGGCGGGGCGGGGTGCTGCGGCGGTCC
>NZ_JAQYXB010000636.1:0-312 GCF_036322405.1 Streptomyces sp. SP17BM10
ACTTCGTCGGGGGTGTGGGGCTCTGTTGTTTGGTTTTTGGGGTGTTGGGGGGGGGGGTTGGGGGTTTTTGTTTGTTTTTTGTGGGGGGGGGGGGGTGGGGGGGGGGGGGGGGGGGGGGGGGGGGGGGGGGGTGGGGGGGGTGGGGTGGGGGTGGTTGGGGGGGTGGGTGTGGGTGTGGGGGTTGGGGGGGGGCTGGGGGGTGGGGGGGGGGGGGGGGGGGGGGTGGGGGGGGGGCGCCCGGGGGCGGGGGGGGCAGGGGGGGCGGCGGGGGCCGGTCGGCAGTGGGGGGGGGGTTTGTTGGGTGGGGGGGGG